>NZ_JASVEJ010000030.1:0-69871 GCF_030285425.1 Geitlerinema calcuttense NRMC-F 0142
ACGCATTTTAGTCACTGGAGGGGCCGGGTTTATTGGCTCTAATTTCGTCCATTATTGGTGCGATCGCTATCCGGAAGATAAGGTGGTCGTGTTAGATGCACTCACCTATGCGGGCAATCGTGCCAATTTAGCAGAGTTGGAGATGCGATCGCAATTTCGGTTTGTGCAAGGGGATATTGGCGATCGGCGAGAAGACCGCGAGAACGTTGAAAGGCAATCACTGCATTTTCGGTTTGCGGGCCAAAAACGCCGTCAACGCCGACGCCATACCCTAGGTTGCGTAGGGTGGATTGAATGGTGGTGACAGTGGCACCGCTGCTACCGTAACGTACGTAGGCAAGCGCTTGCGAGGAAATACTGAGAATTGATAGGGCAACGATCGCGCTAGCAACCCCAATCCAAGCTGAGTTACAGATTTTCAGGGAAAATCCGTAGTGCGATCGCAGTTGGGGTGCAGGGTTCGGATCTTCGTGGGCAATATAGGAATGCAGGAGCGCGAGATTTTCCATAATGTGTCTCCTAAAGCAATGTATGGTCTTTGCTTATCCAAGCAACTGACGTTTGCACCAAGCTCAAGCGAGATCGATATCTAAAATTAAAGGGAAAACACTAATTTCCGTATTTCTACTGCCGATTCAGCAATTTCACGGTGTTATGTCTCTATTATGTCTAGGAATTCCCTCTAAGGGGATGAAAATCAACGAAACTTTAAAGTTTCTAGAGGATTGCTTCCGAGTTTTTACTAGTTTTTGAGGCTGCTGGTATACTGAAGAGCTTCTGATGACCCAGAGAAAGTCGTTCGCAGCGATCGCACTATTGCCATATAAGTGTCATGCAACTGACAATTAAGCAAGGCATTATCAAAAGTAGTCTGATAACTCCTTACACACCTATTGGATAACCGCAGATACCCAGAGCCACCCAGCTCTGGTTTTTTTTTAGGGGTGCAACGATCGCGATCGCCAACTGGGCGCGATCGCATCCTGAGAATTTCTCATCTTTTTATTAAATCTTACTCAGGCATTCATCAGAGAAAATTCAGAGAAATTTTGGATTCTGGAAGACAGCAACCAAGACAAGCGACTGATGCTCATCCCCAAGTAAGGAGTTGCTCCTATGAAACGCTTTCTACTGGCTGGTTTCTCTGTTTTCTTTTTCTCTAGCATCCCTCACCTCCCTGTTCGTGCAGAATCAACTAAAGCGATAAGCACGCCTCCCACCACTGTCACCTCAATACGACCCTTTAACCTCGTTTACCTCGCGTATCAAGGCTACTTCAGCGAAGCAGGCATTCCCGGTTATGGCGGACTGATTGCAGCATATAATGCCAAACGAATTGACGCTACAGACCTAGTTGAGCAAGCTATCGAACAAAATCGCCTTCCCGCTTCTATGCGAAATGACTCTGCTTATCTGAGAGATGTAGAAACGCAACTGGCAGGTTTGCGAAATCGGAGTAACTAGAATCCCTCGATCGGCTACTCACCAGTTTCTCACATCGATCGGTGAGAATCTCTTCAATACCAATGCTTAAAGCGAAGGGGTGGAGGTTTTATCTAAATCTCCACCTTTTTTCAGCGACTCTCTTTTTACTGTGCCAGCGCTTGTTCAATGGCGGATATTAATTCTGGCGAGTCTGGCTTCACTGCGCTTTTGAAGCGTGCAACCACTTCTCCCTGGCGGTTAACCAAAAACTTCTCAAAGTTCCACGCCACATCGCCCGACGGTTCCACCGCTTGGGTCAGTTTAGCGTAGAGGGGATGCTGTTGGCTGCCTTTGGCATGAACTTTATCGAACATTTCAAAGGTTACGCCATAGCTCGTTTCGCAGAACTGAGCAATTTCATCGTTCGTTCCCGGCTCTTGTGCGCCAAAATCGTTACAGGGGAATCCTAAAACTCGCAATCCTGCATCGCGGTACTTTTGGTTCAGGTTCTCTAAACCTGAGTATTGAGGTGTATAGCCGCAAAAAGAAGCCACGTTCACAATTAAAAGCACGTTACCGGCATACTCGCTCAGTTGCTTCTGTTTGCCATCCATCGTTTCAACCGTAATATCCGATACGGTGGTACTCATAGCTATCCCGATTTGAAAGGGTACGGGAATATTCTAAGGTTGGATTGCGGACTGAGGACGTTGATTCTCCACACTGGATACAAGGACGCACTCATAAGTGATTCGATTTCATCTCTCTCAACAGAATTGGCGACGCTTGCAAGAAACGTTTTCTGTCTTTCAGTACAGCGGGAAGGCGGTGCGCCTGGTGTGGTCAACAAGTCGCCTGTTGACTGTGGTTTTTGGGATTTTAACATTAGGGGCGGGTTTATTACCGGCGGCGATCGCTTACGTTGGCAAGTTGATTGTTGATGCGGTTGTGTTAGCTGCTCAGACAGCAAGCGAGAGCGATCGCAATTTAGCGTTATTTTACGTGGGTTTGGAAGGATTGGCGATCGTGCTGCAACTGGGGACTCAACGCAGCCTTGCTATTTGTCAATCTTTACTGCGCGTCTTACTCGGTTACAAAGTCAATGTCTTAATTTTGGAGAAAGCGCTAACCCTAGATTTAACTCACTTTGAGGATTCTGAATTTTATGATTCCATGAGCCGCGCCCGTCGGGAAGCCTCTAGTCGTCCTCTTTCCCTAGTGAGTCGTACTTTTAAACTAGCTCAGGATGCGCTGTCTCTGATTGCTTATGGGGGGTTGCTATTGCAATTTTCCCTGTGGGCGGTGCTGATTTTAATCCTAACGGCGATTCCAGCTTTTGTTGCAGAAACCCGATTTGCTGGAGAAGCTTTTCGTTTATTTCGCTGGCGTTCCCCGGAAACGCGAGAACAGACTTACTTAGAAACGCTGATTGCGCGGGAAGATTATGCCAAAGAGGTGAAACTCTATCAACTGGGTTCGCTGTTACTGAAGCGCTATCGCGATATCTTCCATCGACTGTATGACGAAGATCGTAATTTAACCATTCGTCGGGGCGTGTGGGCAACGGTTTTAGGCGTATTGAGTACGATCGCCTTTTATCTAGTGTATGCCTGGATTGTGCTGGAGGCGATCGCCGGACAACTGACATTAGGAGATATGACGTTATACCTGATGGTGTTTCGTCAAGGTCAATCGACTTTTTCAGCCGCTTTGAGCAATATTGGGGGAATGTATGAAGATAATCTGTATCTGTCTAATCTTTATGAATTCCTCAATCAACCCATTCCCCAGTCTGGCGGAGAGGCGACGCAGGGGATAGTCTTTCAAGATGGGGTGCGGTTTGAAAATGTCTCGTTTACCTATCCAGGGAGTACAAAACCCGCCTTACAGGATATTTCCCTACATCTCAAACCGGGTGAAAAGCTAGCGATTGTGGGTGAAAATGGCTCTGGGAAGACGACTTTAATTAAGTTACTGACGCGTCTCTATACCCCCACCCAAGGGCGAATTCTCCTGGATGGTTTGGATTTACAAGTGTGGGATTTAAACGTTTTGCACCGCCGCATCAGCGTGATTTTTCAAGACTTTGTGCGCTATCAATTTACCGTGGGTGAAAATGTGGGCGTTGGCGATGTCGAGAAGATATCGGATGCCGAACGCTGGGAGATTGCGGCCCAAAAGGGGATGGCTAAACCGTTTATTGAGTTAATGCCCAATGGGTTTTTGACTCAACTCGGACGTTGGTTTAGAGGGGGGACAGAATTATCGGGAGGTCAATGGCAGAAGATTGCCCTTTCGCGGGCATTTATGCGCCAGCAAGCCGATATTTTAGTTTTAGATGAACCGACGGCGGCGATGGATGCCGAAGCAGAGGTGCAGGTGTTTGAGCATTTCCAGAAAATTACGAAAAATCAAATTGTGGTTTTGATTTCCCATCGCTTTTCTACGGTGAGAATGCGGATACGATTATTGTTTTAGCGGGTGGAAAAATTATTGAACAAGGAACCCACAAAGAACTTTTAGCCGCAAATGGGCGCTATGCTCATTTATTTTCTTTGCAAGCGGCGGGATATCAGTAGGACTAGCGACTGGGGGAGGGGTTAAGGAGGGGTTGAATTTGTCGATTCCAAAATTGGTTAAAGCTTTGGGGTTGGATGGTTCGCCAAAACAAGCCACCTGCGATCGCGATCGCGCCTAATACCAGTATTGTACCGATGACTTGCGTCACTGAGCGAGAGAGGTTCCGCCCCATCCGACTGGCGCTAGGGGGCCTAGGGGGAGGGGTGCTGAGTCCTGCCGATTGGCGGGGAATCGTCCGAGTCGGTTGAACTTGAGGGGTTCTGGCGGGGTGTGGCGGGGGAGTTCGGGTTGCTTGAGGAGGGGGGGCAGCGCCTCTGGGGAAACCGCCGGAATGACCGTTAGAATGCGTCGGTATCCCGGTGGAGTTAAGCAGGTTCAGGCGTTGGGTAATGAAGGGGGGTGTCTGTTTGGTGCGACTCCATTGTAGGAGTTGGGCGGTGGTCATGCCGCATAGGTTGGCGGCTTTGATGGCTTGAACGCGAAGTAAAAGCGGTTGGGTATTGGAGACGAACACCACTAAACGGTCTGGGTGAATTTGGGAAAAGCCGTAGGCAGATTGGGCGGTAATCAGTTCGAGGCGGGCTTTTTTACTGAGGCCTTGACCTTGAGGTGGGGCGAGGGCTGGGTGGGGGGCGCTGGCGGGGGTAATTTGCCAGTTATTTTGGACTTGGAAGCGGATAAAGGCTCTGGCAGTTTGTTCTTGGCGCGGATCGGAGGCGCGATCGCTTAAAAATTTGATTTCATCATAAACCACTTGGGGCAGGTAAGCACTCCCCAGAGTTTGATATTCCTGCCATTCTCGCGCTGAGGTCTCCATCAGCGCGCTGGTCTCAAATAATAAGTAGAGGGTCATAGGGGTAGGTGCTAAGTAGGTTGGTTCGCCCTAACCAATGCCTAGGCGTCCTGCAACGCTGGGAGTCAGGGGGATGAGTGTCACCACCATTAAGAATAAGGCTAACAATCCTAACGCGGCTCTGGCGTCATCGGGTTCGGTCAGTTCGTTCAGGCTCGGTCTTTCTAAGTCCCGCTGCAAGAACAAAATGAGGATGGCCCAGTATAGGGCTAAGGGATTGGCTAAAGATGCGATCGCCAATACAATAATCGTCGCTACGGTGGTGCGTCCGGCGATTTTGCGTCCGTAGATGGCTTGGACGATACGTCCGCCATCGAGTTGTCCGGCAGGCATCAGGTTTAAGGCGGTAATCACTAATCCTAACCAGCCGATAATGGTTAAGGGATGGACATCAACGAGGGGTTGCTGAACGGCATCCCCTAACACGACTTTGGCTAGGGTGCCGACGAGGATGGAACCTTGGAAAAACTGCGAGGGGACTTGAAAGTAGCTGCCGGGATGGGAGAGAAGCAAACCCAGTAAGAGCATGGCGAGGGACAGAATACCGCCCGCAGCCGGCCCGGCGAGGGAAATGTCAAATAAGACCTGACGGTTGGGTAAGAGGGATTCAAAGCGCGTTAAAGCGCCAAAGGAGCCAATTTGCCAGGTGGGTAGGAAGAACGGCCAACTTAGGCGGATATTATGGCGTTTTGCCCAGAGAAAATGACCGAGTTCGTGGGCTATTAAGATGGCCCAAATGCCGACGGCGACGGGAAGCGCTTCTGGATAGCGGGTGGGTTCGTTGAAGATATCGAAGCGCAGCAATAACCCTCCGGTTTCTAGGCTGGTGGCAATGGTGGCTAACGCCAGCACTAAGGCGAGAACCCTTTGGGGAACCGTCATCGGTTGGGGTTCGTTGTGGCTGGGGAGGACAACGACGGTGGGTCTTTCTTCTGGGCTGTTGAGTAAAAAGAGCCGATAGCGATCGCCAACGCGTTGTTGCATACTTGCCGATAAGCTAGCATGGACGGCTTCAGGTTCGCCGCGCAAGTTGCCTTTAAAGATTGCCCCATCTTGATAGGGGATGGTTTCGGTGGCAAAAAAGGTATCGATGCCAAAAATTCCCTGAATCGCTTTAATATCTTCAGCCGGCATGGCGCTGACGGCTTCGGGCGTTGCAGTGGGGTTCGGCTTGTCTGGCACTGGTGCGGCTGGTGTTGAATTCTCGGCTTCCATTTCTTGCAGTTTCGCCGCAATCCGTTCTCGCAAGGCGGCATCTTGTCCGGCGGCGCGTAACTGTCTGCCTAAATAGATATATAAACCGGCTGAAGCTAAAAGCAAAAATAGGATACCCGCCAAGTTTATATAGATACCCAGCGAGAATAAGCCAAAAAATAACAGCCAAGGCGTCATTAACACGACCGATTGCAACCAGGCGAGAATCCCTAATTTGCCAAAAGGTCTAGCCCGCCAAAACCCCCAACCCAAGATGGCTAGGGCGGCCAGCACAATTACCACTGTTAAAGAGATTTCTGATGTATTTAGCATTCGTTAACCTAGTTTGACCGATCGGCAAAACTTCAAACGTTAATATCTATTGTTTTATTTTTTCATCTTTTCCTTCAGGATAGCGTTCCTCTGCGTAGAATTTGGGAGAACTCTTTAAGAACAGAGATACCGAGTCCCGGTTGGTACGGGGTTTCCGGTAAGCTGAGATCGATTAGCCCTTGTTTTGTTGAGGACGGTTATGCGTAAATCCCTGACGGCGGATATGTTGGATGCAAAGACGCCTCAAGATGTTAACGTGCAGACAGAGGCCCGCAAACCCGCAAGCGACCCAACTTTGGGGATTCCGGTCAGCGTCAATCGCACCGGGACGCCGCGCCATCGCCTGGTGAGTTTGGGAGACTCGCTGACGCATGGTTTTCAAAGCGGCGCGATTTGTAAGACTCAGTTGTCTTATCCGGCGTTAATTGCGAGGGAGTTGGGGTGGTTTGAGGCGTTGCGGTTTCCCACCTATGGCGGCCCTGGGGATGGATTACCGCTCAATTTAGAGAACTTGGCGCGATCGCTCGAAGCGCAATTTGGCGATACGATTAACTGGTATGAGTATCCGCCTTTACTGGCTTTTTTGCGAAACTATCTCGACCAGATTGAAGATTACTGGGAACGCGGCGAGGGCACGCACTTGCCCGCAACGGAAGGGATTAATCACAATCTCGCTGTGTATGGTTGGGACTTACGCAACACCCTATCGCGCAATGCTGAGATTTGCCAAGCGATTCTCGACCAGAACCCCCCTAGAGATAACCTGCTGCGGCAAATTGTAGAACATCATAATGAACGGGCGGCCCTGCGCGTGCTGAATTCGGCTCGCGATGCGGCAGAAAATGCCCTCTCCCCCGTGCAAGCGGCGGCGGCTTTGGGGGCGGAAGGAACCCAAGAAACGCCGAACCAGGGGGACGGAATTGAAACCTTAATTGTTTTAATTGGGGCGAATAATGCGTTAGGTAGTATTCTGACGTTTCGGGTGAACTGGACGGATGAAGGGTATGACGATATGGCGGTGAATGACCGCTATACGGTTTGGCGTCCGATCCACTTTCAAGTTGAATTAGACCAATTGGTGGCTGAAGTTCGCAAAATTCGCGCCCGCCATGTCATTTGGGGAACGGTTCCCCACGTCACCATCGCGCCGTTTGCCAGGGGAGTGGCAACGAAGGTGAGAGACGGGTCTCGCTATTTTCCCTACTACACTTTACCGTGGATTAGCGATCGCGATTTCAATCCCAACCGCCATCCCCACCTCACAGGCCCCCAAGCCCGCGCCATTGATAGTGCGATTGACCAGTACAATGACTCAATTACCGCCGCCGTACGTCAAGCCCGTCTGGAGGGTCAGGACTGGTACTTATTTGAAACGGCTGGACTGTTAGATCGGTTAGCTTCGCGCCGCTACTTGGAAGATCCGACCGCCAGACCTGAATGGTGGGAAGAAGTGGGCGGTCAATACGAGTTACCGGCTGCGTTGCAAGCGCTTTCTCCGGTGCCCGATTCTCGGTTTTTTCTCTCCAATGAAACTGGGCGCATCCGTGGCGGTTTGTTCTCCCTCGATGGCGTGCATCCGACAACGATTGGCTATGGGATTTTAGCCCAGGAATTGATTAACGTGATGCAGCTTGCGGGCGTCCGATTTTACCAAGCGGATGGGGTGACGGAACGCCAAGGTCGAGTAAACATTGACTTTGCCCGATTGCTTGAGTTAGACACGTTAATGGCTAAACCTCCTGGTCTGGTTGCCCGTGCCATCGACCAAGTGGGGTGGCTAGATACTCGCTTTAGACTGTTTAGCAGCATGATGATGGCGAGTTATTAATAGAACAGGAAGACTCAGGAGAAACCCTGGTTTTTCTCTTAATTTCTAGCGAAAGTTGGGCGACAATAGTCTCTCCTAATGGCTCATCCGGGTGGGTGAAGTCAATTGCAACGTCGTTCATTCAAGCTTTTACTAGAGCCTCATCGGATTGCCAACTACGCCTGGAGGTGGGATTTGTGAAGTCAACTCAAGTTGCGATCGCCATGCTAATGTTGTTGGGTCTGCTATGTCCCTAGGGTTGTTAAGAGGAGCGCCCAGGCAAACAGGCGGATCGGCTTGGACTATTCCGGTCGCGATCGCCCTAGCCTATTTTGTCACCGCACATTGGGCGATTTGCAGAATTGCGCCCTTGGGTTGGGCGCTGGAACCGTCTCCCTTGTGGCCCTCGGCGGGGGTAGCGTTAGGCAGCTTGTTGATCTTTGGCTGGCGCTATTGGTTTGGCGTTGCCCTTGGGGCCTTGTGGGTTGCCCATTCTCTGGGTTCTTCCTGGGAAGCCGCCCTAGAATCGGCGATCGCCAGTACCTTTGCTGCCGTTGCGGGGGTACTGCTGTTGCGTTGCGTTGGCTTTCACCTCAAGTTTCGTCGCCTGCAAGATGTATTTAGCCTGATCGTGCTAGGGGCGATGAGTAGTTCTCTATGTGGGGCGCTATTACGCGCGATCCTGCGACTGGCGGTCGGTTCTTTACCGGGGGAATGGGGTCGCGATGGGTGGACGCTATGGGTGGGCGATACAATGGGCATTCTCGTGGTGACGCCGATGTTACTGGTCGGTTATACCTTATGGCAAGAGCAGTTGAGTCCCGCACGACGGTCTGTTCAAGGTCGGGTGCTTCCTCATTCGGTGTGGGAGTTACTGCTAGGGTTAACGTTGCTGTGTGGGGTGAGTGCCTTTGTGTTTTGCGCCCAGACTGAGGCGGCGTTTGTGCGCTATCCCCTGGAGTATTTGCCCTTTCCGTTTACGATCTGGGCGGTGCTGCGCTACGGTCAGTTAGGGGCAGTGCTGAGTAGTAGTTTGGTTTCCTGTATTGCCATTTTTGGGGCTTCCCAAGGACGCGGACCGTTTGTCGGGGGCGAAACCTCTACAGAGTCGGTGCTATTTTTGCAGGCGTTTATGGGGGTGCTGACGGTGACGACGCTGGTTTTGGCGGCGGCGGTGACGGAACGCCAAGAGGTTGAGAAGTTACTGCGGCGTCAGGAGGCAAGTTTAGCAAATGCTCAACGGATCGCGAAGATTGGCTACCGCGAGTTTGATGACCAGACGCGGCGGTGGTGCTGGTCGGATGAGATGTATCGGATATTGGGGTTTTCTCCCAAAATTTTTGTCCCTACGGAGTCGGCGTATTTAAATGCGGTGCATCCAGACGATCGCGATCGCGTTCGCCAACTGTTTGAATGGGCGCGACGCGGACAGTCGGGCGCGGCTTTGGACTATCGGATTATTTTACCTACGGGTGAGGAACGGATTGTCACCGAACAGGTAGAAGTGGGCGCAAATGGGATTACGGGAACGGTTCAAGATATTACGGAACGCAAGCACTACGAGGCGCAGTTACGGGCATCAGCGGAGGGCGATCGCTTGTTGGGAGAAATGGCGTTACGCATTCGTCAATCGCTAGATCTCCATCAAATTTTAGAGACGACGGTGCGCGAGGTGCGGGCGTTTTTGCAGGCCGATCGCGTGCTGATTAGTTATATGGGGGCGAAGGGAAAGATTGTTGCGGAGTCGGTTGCACCCCAGTATCAATCGTGTCTGGGGTTAACGTTTGAGGCGACTGATTATTATAACGAGATTAGAGGCTTGTTTGAGCGTAATTGCGTGCAGGCGATCGCCGATACGACACAAATTCAAATTCAATCGGCGGCGCGGGCTAAGTATTTACAAGATTTTCAGGTCAAAGCGGTTTTAGGGGTACCCATTTGGTTAAGCGAACCGTTTTTATTAAAGTCGGGGGTTTGGGAGGCGACGGGGTGCGGCGAGATGCAAGCCAAGCCGGAATTTTTTGGGTTGTTGGTGGCGCATCAGTGCGATCGCGTGCGGCAATGGCGACCCTGTGAGGTGGATTTTTTGCAGCGGCTAGCCACTCAAGTGGCGATCGCGATTCAACAAGCTCAACTCTATCAATGCTTGCAGGATAATCAAGCCAGTTTAGAGCGCCAAGTGGCCCAGAAAACGGCGCAATTGCAGCAGAAAATGCAGGAGTTAGCTTGCTCGAATCAGATTAAAAATGTGTTTCTAGATGCCGTCTCTCACGATCTGCGGACGACGTTGATGGGCAATGCGATTTTGTTGCAGTCGCAGTTGCAAAAGGAGGGCGATCCGATTGCGGTACCGCGCTGTTTATTGGAACGGATGATTGAGGCGGGAAATCGGCAATTGGTGAAGTTAAATTCGCTGCTAGAGGCGACGGAGTTGGAAGTACAGGGGGTACGCCTCTATCCCAAACCGATTCAAGGACGGGCTTTTGTTGAGGGAATTGTAGAAGAGCTTGAGGGGCTTTTTGCTCAAAATCAAACGCAAATGCGCTTAGAAATGCCGGAAGAGTTGCCGTATTTTATGGGCGATCGCGAACAGTTGCGCCGGGTGTTTGAACATTTAATTCACAATGCGATTCGTCATAATCCCCCAGGGTTGGAATTGACGGTGGGGGCGGCGGTGATTGAAGAGTGTTCTGGCTGTCAGGGAACGGCTGAGTGGGTGCGCTATTTTGTGCAAGATAATGGGATGGGAATTGCCCCAGATTTGCGCGATCGCTTGTTTGATTTGTATGTTTTGGATGAGGTGGCGCTGCCCAAACGGTTGATGGGAATTCGTTTAGGGTTATATTTATGTCGGAAAATTATTCGGGCGCACGGCGGTCAAATTGGGATTAATACCCAATTAGGGGAAGGTTCGACGGTTTGGTTCACGCTGCCGTTAGGGGTGGCTTCAAGCGCTTACGTTGCCCAATAATAGGGCGTTTCTTTGGTGTTGATAGTCGGCGACTTTAGCGAAGTCGCCTAAAGCGTTGCAGGTGACAATTAAGCTGCTAAGGATTTGTCCCATCAGGCGGGTGTCTTGCAGTTTTTGAGCAATTTTTAAGCGCTGTTCGTAATATTGGGCGGCGACTGAATATTCACCTAAAGCGTCATAAACTACGCCTAAACTGCCGAGGGCTTGTTCTTCTCCCCGCAGGTCTTGCAGTTGTTGAGCAACGCTGGCTCGCTGTTGGTAATAGGCGATCGCTTTGGGATAGTTACCGATGGCGTGGCAGGTATTGCCGAGATTTCTTAAAATTTGACCTTCGAGTCGCCGATCTTTAAGTTTGCGGGCGCAGGCTAAGAGTTCTTCGTAATATTCAATGGTTTTAAGAAAGTCGCTTAAGGCATGGTAGGCGTTACCAATGTTTCTTAAAATTTGGGCTTCTACTAAATCATCTTTAAGTTCGCGGATGATTTTAAGGCTTTGTTTCTGGCATTCAATGGCTTGTAAATAGTTGCCCAAGGCTTTGTGAACCAGTCCTAGGTTGTTGAGGGCTGCGACTTCTAAACGGGGGTTGTTGAGTTCTTGGGCGATCGCTAAACTGAGTTGCTGATATTCTAGGGCTTTTTGGGAGTTTTCTAAGTGGCGGTAAGCGTTGCCTAAGTTGCCGTAGGCTTGTCCTAAGAGGGTGCGATCGCCAATTTCAGCAGCCAGTTGAATTCGGATTTGCTGGAATTCTATGGTTTTTTGATAGTCGCCCTTGGCATAATAGGCATTACTTAAGAGGGCGAGGACTTGAATTTGTCCGGAAATTTGCTGGATTTGTTGATAGAAGATTAGGGCCTTTTCCCAGTCGGAAATGGCTAAATCCCAGGTTCCAGTTTGCTGGTGTTGAAGACCGCTTTGTAAAAGTTGGTCTGCCAGCATTTGCACGTCGGCTGATTGGGTGAAGGTTTGGTCGGAATGGTTAGGGCTTTCTGCGGTTTCAGGAACCAGCGTATCGCGATCGCCCTTCTTGGCTTCGCTGTCAGGTGTTGCGTTGAGGTAGCGCTCCCAAAAATCCATTTGTTTTCCTATTTCCCTGAATTAACCTGGCTGGAGCGAGTGACGATAAGTGTTTATTGTTTAGCTTAACTTTTAGCTGTTTCAAATGAACTCAGTAGTTTCTCCAGTTCATTTGTGAAGTTTTTATAAAAACTTCGTAATTAGCTCCGTAATTTCATGAATTTTCTGTAAATACCTGTTACTTCAGGCTGGCTGGCTCAGATATAGCGCTTTTTGATTGGATGAGATCCCCCTAAATTTCCCTCAAAAGCTACCGTGTATACACATCTAGTGTAAGAACCCTAAGTCTAATTGAGATCCCCCTAAATCCCCCTTATTAAGGGGGACTTTGATTCCGGTTCCCCCCTTACTAAGGGGGGCTAGGGGGGATCAAAACCTTGTAGAACAATACTAGAAAACTTATGTATGCACGGTAGCCTTAATAAGGAGGACTTTGAACGAAAATGTGCTTCACAGATCTGAGAAAGGCTGTAGCAGGCGGGCTGTGTCGCAATCTTGTTAGGGAAATCATCTCAACTTGCGCTTGAATTACTATGTTTTCCACCTCAAAAAAGATCGGGAGAGCATTAATAACTCTCCCAATTCCTTGCTATTAACTTGGGTTGGGTTAAATTAAAAAGTTAAGCAATTTCCACCAATTGAATATCAAAAACTAGAGTTTGACCGGCTAAAGGATGATTGGCATCCAAAGTCACTTGTCCGTCATCGACTTCAGTTACCATGACCGGAACTAATTGTCCGGTGGGTTGGCGAATTTGCAGTTGTTGGCCGACTTGAGGGGCAATTTCTGCGGGAATCTGTTGGCGATTGACCTGTAACACCATATCTTGGCGATAGGGGCCATAGGCTTTTTCCATTGGAATTTCTTCTGTTTTGGAATCTCCCGGTGCCATGCCTACAACAGCTTGCTCAAAGCCAGGGATAATTTGACCTTGACCCAGGGTAAACTCCAAGGGATCGCGCTGAACAGAACTATCAAAAACCGTTCCATCGGTTAAGCGTCCAGTGTAGTGAACTTTAACGGTATCGCCCGGTTTTGCTGGTGCTTGAATCATAGTTTTTCCTAGAATGCGTCACGCACATACAGCCAGTTTAACGACTGAATTCCAAAATTGGCGAGTGAATTTATTGAGAAATCTCGATATTGATTGCTCAATCGAAGTAAAATCGTTAATTAACCCAATTGCCTAGAATTTTGAATGCAAAGCGCGATCTTAAGTCAGTTTATTGTATATAAAAGAATCTGAATTTGAGGCTCAAAGTTAATAAAGATTTTAGATTTATTGCGGAAACTACCAAAGTTGGCTACGCTAAATTTTTATGGCTGGGAACCCAATGGATAAAAGTGCGATCGCGCTCATTTCTGCTTTGTCTTTATCATCGACTCAGCGGGCTGTTGTAGAGGGAATCTGTGCTGAATTTGCGAGTCTCCCGCAAGTGCTGGCGATCGCCTTAGCAGGTTCTCAAACCACCACCCAATCGGATTTTCGCTCAGATTTAGATATTTACATCTATCAAATGGCGGAAATTCCAGTTGAAGTCCGTTCTGTACTCGCTGCCCGATTTGCCCAGCACTGCGAAATTAATAACCAATTTTGGGAAACGGGCGATGAATGGCTAGCGCTAGAGGCCAATTGCGGGGTCGATCTGATGTATCGCCGCCCAGAGTGGATAGAAGCGCAATTAGAGCGGGTGTTGGTTCATCATCAAGCGTCAGTGGGGTATTCAACTTGTTTTTGGGCTAATGTTTTGAATTCTCAGGTTTTATACGATCGGACAGGCTGGTTCGAGCAGTTGCAGCAAAAAGCGAGACAACCCTATCCGGCGGCTCTCCAGCGGACGGTTATCGCTCTGAATTATCCGATTTTGCGCCAAACGATTTCTTCCTACCGCCATCAGTTGGAGTTAGCGATCGCGCGTCAAGATTGGGTTAGCGTGAATCATCGCGTCGCCGCATTTTTAGCCAGCTATTTTGATATTCTATTTGCGGTCAATGGGGTACCGCATCCTGGGGAAAAACGATTGGTCGCGTGGATAGAGCAAAGCTGCGATCGCTATCCGGAAAATTTGGGCGATCGCGTTCGGGCTGTATTGGAAGCGATCGCGCCCTCTGCTACGGGTTCGCTCTTAACTGCAATGGATAGCCTAGCCGATGAGTTGGATTGCATCTTGCAAGATACTGAATTTGCAGTTAATGCTGATAGGTGAGCTTTAGGCGTTAACCTGAAAAGGGCTTTCAATATTGGGGACTTACATGGATGCTGGCATTACTATTTTAGGATTGACTGCGGGGGCGCTAACCACGCTTGCGTTTCTCCCGCAGATGTTAAAGACCTATCGCTCTAAATCAGCCAAAGATGTTTCTTCGCTAATGCTGATTACATTTTGTACGGGCGTGTTTCTTTGGTTGGTCTATGGTTACTTCCGAAAAGATGTTGCGGTGATGCTTGCTAATAGCATTACTTTAGTTCTAAATTTGGGCATCTTTTATCTGAAGTTTAGATACAAATAGCCCTATTTCTCTCTAATTTTTTGATGGTTCAATGGGTAAAAGATAGAGGGCAAAAATGCCGATTTGACAAAGTGCCTCATTTTTTGTAGAATTACAGTTATGGGTGGAAGGTGTGACTGCCTGTAAGGTCTTCCGTAAGAAAAGTCATTCTACCCAGAAAATCTTCCCATCCTCAACCCCTTACCCAGGCTCCAGAATCAAGATTTGTCTCTCCCTTTATATCAGTTGTGAACCTTTCTGCCTTTTCAGACGAACGCCTTCTTTTTACCCCTGCAACGCCTAGCTGCGATCCAATTTCAACCATCTTTGCCTTTCCCAACGAGTATAGCGTCGGCATTACCAGTCTAGGCTATCAGGTGGTTTGGGCAACCCTTGCCATGCGATCCGATCTGCAAGTCAGCCGCCTGTTTACCGACCTGCACGAACCCTTACCCTCAGAACCTGAACTTGTCGGTTTTTCTGTATCCTGGGAACTCGACTACATTCATATTTTCCAGCTTTTAGAGTTTTTAAAAATTCCCCGACGCAGCCAACAGCGCCAAGACCAGCATCCCCTGGTGTTTGGAGGAGGACCGGTTTTAACCGCCAACCCCGAACCCTTCGCCGACTTTTTCGACCTAATTTTACTAGGGGATGGGGAAGACTTACTCGCCAACTTAATTGACGCCTATCAAACCGTTCGTCATAGCGATCGCCAAACCCAATTACGGCACCTCGCACAAGTACCGGGCATTTACGTTCCTAGCCTGTATGTGGTGAGTTATGAATCGCCAGCAGGTGCGATCGCAAGTATCGAACCTCTAGATCAATCTATCCCGGCTGAAGTTGAAAAACAAACCTATCGGGGAAATATCTTATCCGCTTCCACCGTTGTCACCCCTAAAGCAGCTTGGGAAAACATCTTTATGGTGGAAGTGGTTCGCAGTTGTCCAGAAATGTGTCGCTTTTGTTTAGCAAGCTATCTGACCTTACCCTTTCGCACCGCCAGCTTAGAAGGTTCTCTAATTCCTGCCATTGAACGCGGTTTAAGCGTCACTAACCGTATCGGCTTGTTAGGGGCTTCCGTCACGCAACATCCCGAATTTGAAACGTTACTCGACTATCTCAGCCAACCCCAACATCAAGAAGTCCGCCTCAGCGTCGCCTCCGTTCGCACCAATACCGTAACGCCAAAATTAGCCGCAACTTTATCCAGCCGAGATACCCATTCTATTACAGTTGCAGTCGAAAGTGGTTCAGAACGCCTGCGGCAGATTATCAATAAGAAATTAGCACAAGCCGATATTATCCAAGCCGCCATTAATGCCAAAGTAGGCGGTTTAAAGGGCATCAAACTTTACGGGATGGTGGGTATTCCGGGAGAAGAAATGGAAGACTTAGAACAAACCGTTCTGATGATGCGCGATTTAAAGAAAGCAGCACCCGGTTTGCGCCTTACGTTAGGATGCAGCACCTTTGTCCCAAAATCTCACACGCCCTTTCAGTGGTTTGGTGTCAATCCCCAAGCGGAAAAACGCTTAAAATTTCTCCAGAAAGAGTTAGGCAAACTGAAGATTGAATTTCGCCCGGAAAGTTATAACTGGTCGGTGATTCAAGCCTTAATTTCTCGCGGCGATCGCCGTTTGTCTCATCTGTTAGAATTAACCCGTCATTATGGAGAAACCCTCGGCAGTTATCGCCGCGCCTACAAAGAACTCGCCGGGACACTCCCAGAGTTAGACTACTTTGTCCATGCTAACTGGGACGAACAACAAATTCTTCCTTGGGAACATTTAAAAGGCCCCCTGCCAATTGCTACTCTACAAAAGCATTTAGCGTCTGCAACCGCTCAGTTTAGCGCCGTTCTTTAAGAAAATTCAACGCGCCTGTAAATAAACCATAAAGACTCTGGACGTTCTCTCCGGTGCAGGCTAGATTCGAGCAATGATGCTGCTAAGTTATGTTGAACTCCCATGAAATCAACCTTAATTAAAACAAGCCATTGGTTACTCAAAGGGATAAGCCTGTGCGTGCTAGCCATGAGTGTCGCTGATGCTGGCATTGCTTCTCCGGTTGTCCAAGCCGAACCCCTGGTTATTGCTCAATCGCGGAACTATTGTTTGCAACATGAAAGCTTATTTGTAGTTGCAGAAACGCGCGATTACTGGGTCAATATTTGTGGTGGCGATAACCCAGGACATTACGTAGGAGTCAACAAGCGCAATGGCGATAGCATTCGGGTTCGTCTGTATGACTATGACCGCCAAGGAAACTATTTTGAAGCGATTAATGGGGATGTCAGTTATTTGCTGATTCGCGGAACCACAAAAGGCGACTTTTTGACCGTTACTCAAGGTAGTCGCGAACTTCTCAGACAGCCGATTTTAAGGTGGCAATAGCGGTTGGATTCGCATTAGCATAACCCAACGAGAATGCTAATACAGTCGAATTTCAATAGCGTTCTACCTAACCTAAAAAAGATTTGTCAATCCATAACCGGAAGTTAGGCTAAACCTAGCTTCCGGTTTTAACTGCGGAATTCTCAATTTTTAAGTCAAGGTTTCCAGATAGGAAGATGCGTCGCTCCAGTTTACAATCAAGCTTATAGTTTATTGAGTCTTAACGCTATGGGACGGGGAGACTTTCAGCGCCACCGCCAATATCTGATGAATCCCGATATTCGGAAACCGCTAGATGAGATTTATGCAGACTTGGATGCTTTTACCCAAGAAATCTTTGAAACCGATACCGAACGCTTTTCCACCATTAGCTTTTATAACCTGTTACCCCCTCTTTTTTATGAAGAGCGTTTTATTAAGGGGATTTATTTTAGCGAGTCTGTAGACCTCCTCAACAAAGTTTTTCCTCAACTCGCACCCGTTTTCTTTTCCTTTGCCTATTCCATGTGGTGTTCTTACCCTTGGTCTACTACGGCAGATGCGTATTGCAAACTTTATGATAATCCTAGCCGAGAAGCATGGTTTCAAAAAACCTATCCCGATCGAGCCAAGAAGATTCTAATTCCCTTAATGGATTCTGATTTTACCCATGAATATTTAATTTCGCCGCGCAATATCGCCCAAAAGCAAATCGATGTCATTTGCGTCGCCCGGTTATCGGAGGAAAAGAACTTACCGATTGTGGCTCATGCTTTAAAGATTTATCGCCAAAAGTATCCCCATCATCCCATTCGCCTGCGATTAATGGTTTGTCGGCCATTCGATCTAAAAAGTCCCCAAACTTTAGAACCCCATAGCCTTAGAGAATGGCAAAAAATTGAAGCCATTTTAGGCAATCCTTTTGATTATCTTGAGGTGATTCCTCAAGTCGATTATTATGCTGAGATGCCGGTGTATTATTCTCACGCTAAACTATGCATCATGACTTCGCTGCTAGAAGGGAAGAATCGCAGTATTTTAGAAGCCATGAGTTGCAATATTCCGGTGGTTTGCTTCCAGGAATATAATCAATACGCGCGAGGTGATGCTCCTATTTTTCCAGAAGGGGCTGGACTTTGTGCCACCTTCCATCCAGAATCTTTAGCCGATACGATTTATCAGGTTTTACAAAACCTCGGCGAATTTCAACCCCCGGCGACGTTTTTCTCGAACATTGGGGGCGAAAAAACTTTCTTTTAATCGCTGTCTCGATAGCTTTCCTTACTATCGCGAGAATGTACCTGATTATATTCCCGGTCAAGCTTATAATAATCTTTGGCTAGATTTAGCCTTGCAACAAAATTATCAGGTGAGTTTGCATGATTTTCTCTATGGGCGATCGCAATTCTCGCACCTGTACGGACTTCAGCAAATCAAGACCGTTCTAGAACGCTGGATCAAGCTCGCATAAACTCTCTAAAACGATGCAAACTACGGCTGAATATTATTGTGCGTATTGTGGGGAACCGAATACCACTTTTATCGATATCAGTGGCGGCGGACAGCAATCTTATATTGAAGATTGTCAAGTGTGCTGTCGTCCCAATGTTTTGTATATCCGCATTGATGAAGAAAGTTTAGATGTGGAGATTGATACGGAGTATGTGGAGTAAGTCGCCATCGAGCTATCGCAATATCCAATTTTGAACCTTGCGATAGACCCGCGCCCAAGCATTTTAGTTAAAGGCTGGCGACTGCCAATAGATGCTATTCTCGATCGGGGTTTTCTGGCGTATTCTCGTCTTCTAAGGTGGGTTTATTCATTTCTTCTTTAAAGCCTCGTAGGGTTTTACCGATCGCGCTTCCCATTTCGGGGATTTTCTTTGGACCAAAGATGAGTAAAGCAACCACGGTAATTACGCCAACTTCAAGGGGACCAAGACCAAACATATCAACCTCCTGCAAACTGCTCTTTTACACTATAGACAAGGGGAACCGATGCGATCGCGCCTTTGTCTAATTTCCTGCCCAACTCAATTCACCTCAGACTCGCTGCAAGGCAGTGGTAAAATGAGCGGCATCTGGATTCTACTGCAAGCGATTTTGGCAAAACAACGACTCGATACATTATTGGTGGAACGGGCTTTGTGCGACTCTCGACAGATGGCGCAACGCTTGATCCGTGCTGGGGAAGTGAAGGTGAATCAGCAGGTGGTGGATAAGCCGGGAACCGAGGTGGATGCTAGCGCGGAAATTCAGCTAAAAGCGCGATCGCGTTTTGTATCGAGAGGGGGTGAAAAACTGGCTAAGGCGCTGGCGATTTTTGCAATAGACGTTAGCGATCGCATTTGTTTAGATGGCGGGATCTCCACCGGCGGCTTTACCGATTGTTTATTGCAAGCAGGGGCTAAATTAGTTTACGGCGTCGATGTCGGTTACGGTCAAGTTGATTGGGGTTTGCGAAACGATCCGCGCGTGATTCTCAAAGAAAGAACTAACCTGCGCTATTTGCAACCCGAAGAACTGTATGGCGACGCTGAACTTCCCAATTTCGGTGTTGTTGATGTTTCTTTTATCTCTTTAACAAAAATTTTACCCGCGTTAAAAAATTTATTACAATCGCCCAAAGAGTTAGTTTTGCTGGTTAAACCCCAATTTGAAGTCGGGCGATCGCGCGTGGGAAAAAAAGGCGTTGTTCGCGATCCCCAAGCGCGGGCAGAAGCCATTTTTCAGGTTTTACAGGCCAGCTTATCATTAGGATGGCAATATGGCGGTTTAACCCATTCCCCCATTGCCGGACCAGCGGGTAATATTGAATACCTATTATGGCTCAGTCTTCAACATGCTCAGAGCGTTCCAACGCTTCAAGATATCGAACGCTACGTCCAACAGGTGAAGATTGACGCGCCCTCAAAATCGGAAGGGTTGTAAAAAATATCACGCAATTGTGTTAATTTTTCAGTCAATTTCTAGCACAAAAAGAATAAAACGGCAAGAGAGCGCCTCCCCATCTCAGCCAATTTTCAGGAGTTTAAATGGTATCATTACCTGCATTGCCTTGCTGGTGTCGCTTCCGTTCGCTCCTTTTCCATGAATAATTCTAAAAACCTCCTCCGCAGCCTTCTTTACCTAGGCATTATCTTTGCAGTAATTGCCCTAGTCATTATGCTCAAACGCCTGCTAATTTTTGTCAGCGATGAGTATATCTATCCCATTCCCCTATTAGGAGATTTGCTGCGAGGGATTGAAATTGTTGAGCTTTCTAATATTATTCTCTTTGCCGTTTTAGGATTAGGATTTGGCATGGCCTGCGGTGTCTTACCCCGCCATTTAGGACGCAAAGTTAGCCTGTTCTTGCTGATTCCCATTGTGCCTATCTTATTTAATATTACCGGCTTAGTCCGCTACCGAGAATGGTTAAGAGAAGTGGGCGCTCAAGAAAGCTTGCTACCCGCAGAAGTGCAAAGCATTACCAATGACTTTTTGCATAGCCGGGTAGGTAAAAAAGGGTATCTCGGCTTTTACCTGTTTACCGCCCAATACCCCGTTATCCCCACCAACCAGCAGCAAATGGAGGAAATGCAGAATGTAGATAATCGCGTCAAAGCCCGATTTAACCGTATGGTGGGTTCGCAAGCCTGGATCGTCAATTTTATCTTTGCAGCCCAAGGATGGATTCTGCGGCTATTTTATTTTGCAATTGCTGCCATTGCGACCATCTTTCACTTTCAAGAAGGCGTCAAAGAGTCGGAAAAATTCAGTCGCAAGCGCCCTAAAGCCCAACCCCCATCCCCGCAAGCGAGAGTCAAAAAACCCTTACCTCAAGATAGCGAGATTTCCTAGGCGCGATCGCCCTTTACCCCCGCCGTTAACTCTTGGCGCAGACGATAGAGAATTGTATTAGGTTCTACCTGATTGAGAATATCTTGAATCACTGTATTCGCCCCCAAGGGCCCCCAAGTGCATCCCTGTTCGAGGTAGACTTGAGCCACCCTCCCCACCTTATACGCCCCATATCCGGCTAATGTCGCTTGGGCGATCGCCGTTCCCGCATAAGCCGTCACGCTTAACGCCCCCTCTCCAGCAGCCCCCACAGCAGCGGCGGTACTTTTCCCCAACCCCATCAATAGGCTACTGCCCAACTCGCCCAGCAGCAAGCCCCCAGAACTGAGTAAAATCGTCTTCCAGAGTTTCCCCGCCTCATAATTAGTCATCGGCAGATCGTATAATTGCCCCAACGCCCGAATCAGCGCCAAATCTGCCCCCGCACCCCCCACTAGGTCTAAAATCGCAATGGGATTTGCGGCCACTGCGATCGCCTTATAGCGGGCGAACTTCCAGATTAAAGCCTCCGCTTCGCGATCGCGCAACTCCAACGTCTTGCGGGCAATATTGACGCTTGCTTCCCGCGCCTGT
Organism: Geitlerinema calcuttense NRMC-F 0142; assembly: GCF_030285425.1. Classification (NCBI taxonomy): domain Bacteria; kingdom Bacillati; phylum Cyanobacteriota; class Cyanophyceae; order Geitlerinematales; family Geitlerinemataceae; genus Geitlerinema; species Geitlerinema calcuttense. Next base: position 21,523 of record NZ_JASVEJ010000030.1, read on the forward strand.
ACCATCGCATTCAACGCCAACAAACTGCGCCCCTCGCGGTTGAGTAACTCCAGAAGCTTGTGCTTCAGTTCGTCTACCTGCGGCTTCGGCGTCTCCCACTCATAGGTCACTCGTCCATCGGGCCATTCCAAGCGCATCTGGCGGGGAATGGGATCGGCGGCTACCCGAACAATTTCATTCGGCGTGAGTAGCTTGCTTTGCGCTTCCGTTGCGCCCAATTGTTGCAGCTTGCGATAAATTGCCTCAATATCCTGTTCCGGGTACAAGTCTGTTTTATTAAAGACCAAAATCAGCGGTTTCTGGGCTTGTTCCAACTCCAGCAGCGCTTGATATTCCGTCCGGGTAATATCCCCCGCCACAATAAATAGAATTAAATCGGACTGACGCGCCACCGATCGCGCCATTTGCGCCCGCGCTTGTCCTTGAATCTCATCTAACCCCGGCGTGTCAATTAACTCAACCTGCACCTTGCCATTATTCTGAGGCGTCCACCGTACCGAACGCGGCCATTGTGTCACCCCATTTAAGGGCCCAGTTTGCAAGACCTTTTCGCCCATTAAAGCATTGAGAACTGCCGATTTCCCGCGACTGACTAAACCAAACGCCGCGATCCGAATTACCCCTTGGTCGAGTTTATCTAAGCTGGACTTTAAGACCTCAACTTCCGGCTTTAAAGCCGCTTGCAGGCTTGGGTTCAGGGCAATTTGCCGATGGCGGTTGAGTTGTCCATACTGCGCGATCGCCTGTTTCAGACTCGCACGGGCGCTTTTGAGGTGAGATTCTTGGAGATTCGGTTGAGGGGAAGGTGGGTTGCTCAAGGTGGAATTGCACAGAAAAACGGGCTATATCCATTCTCTCTTAGCGTTTAATGACTCAAATGGCAAGAGGAGTGCGGATTTTTCGACTTCTCATGCGAATGAGGGGCGGTTGGGCAAACCTGGGCGATCGATTCGAGCTTTTGCGATCGCCTGCTACAAATTCATAAAAAATTAAGTTTCCGGCTTGGAATTGTCTATCTTAAAGCAGATTTTCAGCATTTGATTTGCAGCGACACTATAAGAGATTTGCAAATCACAGTCAAAATCTATAAAAGCGACCAGAGTTTAAAATACCATTAACCTCTCAAATCAAGAGGATGGGTTATGTCTGGATCGGTGACAGCAGGCTTTTACTCCTAAAGTTGTTAGCAGTAAAAGCCTGCTCTTCTAATGAATCAGCTTCAAATCGTCGATTGTCACCCCCTATTTAGGTGACTCAAAGCATTACTTCTGTGATTGAGTATTCAACCTTTGAGTCAAGCGGTCGCGCTATGCTAGAGAAAATCGCCAATTGAGCATTTTTTCTATGCTTCAACTTCTCCGAAAAATCTCCTGGAGTTTGGTTATCCTTGCGATCGCGTATCCTTCTGACGCCTCATTCGCTCAAGTCCAACCCGTCCCCAGCGTTAGCGGTTGCCTAACTGGATATCCCGATGGCAGCTTTCGGGGCAACCAACCCGTGACGCGCTACGAGTTTGCAGCCGCCTTAAATGCCTGTTTAGATGGAGTCAACCAGCAGTTAGAAGGTATTAGTCAAGATGCTCCAACTGCTGAAGAAATTGCTAATTTCAGGCGCTTGTTAGAACAAAACCGCCAGGAACTCGACAGCCTTAATCAGCGGTTGGATAGACTCAACTAAAGTTATGGAAATTGTCGATCTCTTGCCCGATGCTAGCGATCGCATTCACCAAGCTGCGGCTTTGTTAGTTGAGGGTTTTCGGGAACATCATCCCCAAGCTTGGCCAACCTTAGACAGCGCTTTAACAGAAGTCCAAGACTCCTTAAGCGATTCGCGGATTAGTCGAGTGGCGATCGCGCCTGCTGGCTTCGTCTTAGGATGGATTGGGGGAATTCCCAGTTACGGCGGTCATGTTTGGGAATTACATCCCCTGGTGGTGCATCCTGCCTATCAAAGTCAAGGCATTGGTCGGGCTTTAGTGGCAGATTTAGAGCAGCAAGTCAGTCAGCGAGGGGGGTTAACCTTATGGGTGGGAACCGATGACGAAAATGCCCAAACCTCCCTTTCAGGTGTATCGCTTTATCCCAACCCCCTAGAAAAACTCGCCCAGATTCAAAACCTGCATCGCCATCCCTATGCGTTTTATCAAAAATGTGGGTTTACCTTAATCGGCGCAATGCCCGATGCTAACGGTCGCGGCAAACCCGATCTTTTTCTTGCAAAATCAATAGAGACATATCTTTAGGGGTTCTAGCAGGCAAAATGGTATAACAGAAGACGTTGGCTTCAGCAGTACGATCGCCGCTCTTTTTCTGGGTAATCGCTCAATGGCTTATGCTCGTCGGTACTTTCGCTTCAGGTCAAAAATTTGGCCTGAAGAACTAGAGGTATTGCATTTTGGTACTTCTGGTTATCCTTTACTTTTATTTCCTAGCAGTTGCGGGCGTTTTTTTGAGCCAGAGGATCGCGGTTTAATTGCCAGTTTGCGTTGGTACCTCGATAGCAGTTACGTTCAAATCTTTTGCTTAGATACGCGAGATTGGGAAACATTTTTTGCGTCTAATCTAACGCTTCAAGAACGGCGCGATCGCTGGTTATTACTCGAACGCCATTGGGTGAAAGAATTTATCCCCTATGCCTGCGATGAAGCTCAAAATGATTTTCTAGTAGTTGCTGGCTGCGCCCTTGGTGCCACCCATGCGTTAAATTTAGCGCTGCGGCATCCTACCCGGGTTCGTCGCTGTTTAGCGATGGGCGGCATTTACGATATCGCCCATAGTTCTGCGGTCTTTAACGAGTTTTCCTCAGCCGAAAAAGAGCAAGAACTCTATTTTATGAATCCAATGGCTTATATGGCGAATATGAGTCGCGATCGCTGGGTAGATTTAGGGGGATTGAATACCGATATTAAACTCCTCACAGCCCATGAAGATGGCGGGTTAAGCGAACATTTGCAACTCTCAGAACTTTTGCACCGCAACCGCATCCCCCATCAGTTAGAAGTGTGGAATGGCGGTCATGATTGGCATACTTGGGCCGCTCAATTGTCAGCCTTTGCTTAAAATCGAGTAAATAATGGCAAGACTAGGGTAACGAAATAATAAACTAACGGTGCGGTAAAGACATAGCTATCGGCGCGATCGAGAATTCCTCCATGTCCGGGAATGAGTTGTCCGGAATCTTTAACGCCCGCGTCTCGCTTCATCATTGATTCGGTGAGATCGCCCAATAAGCTAGCAATGCCAATCATTAATCCAAAGGCAAATCCCGTCAACAGACCATGCGGCCAATCTAAATACCGCGCCCCCACCAGCGCGATCGCAATACTCCCTACCACGCCAAATAATGCCCCTTCTACCGTCTTCTTCGGGCTAATATGGGTCAGGCGCGTCCGTCCAAACATCCGACCAAACGTATAAGCACCAATATCCGCCGCCCAGATGCACAGGAAGGTTAAGAGCGTTACGGTTAACCCTAGGGGTAAAGCTTGCCAGTTCGTCCAATCCTCCGGCCAATAAGCGTCTAAGGGGAGGTTGCTGGTAGCTTGGGCTTCTAGCGATCGCAATCTCACCCAATAACTGGGCAGATAGCCGCAATAAAATAAGCCCAAAATGGAAGAGGCGATATCGGCGATCGTCGCGAGTTTAGGCTGAAACAGTAAATAAAAGCAAATAAAGGTGGCGGCGACGGGTAAAACGGCATCCGCTAGGGGTGAGGAGAACGTACAGATGATTAATAAAATTAAGCTGACTGCAATGGTGGTTTTGGCTGCTGGTGCAATCCCTTTTGCTCTCACCAGTGAAAATATTCTAATTGACCCAGATAGACGATTGCCCCAAAACATAAGGTAAAGTACCATCCGCCTAGGATCGTCATGGGTAACGCAATGGCGATCGCCACTAGACCGCTGAGGATGCGCGACCACGGGAGGGAGAAGCTAGGGCGAGAAGAGAACTCGGATGGTGAGGACATTATCGGGTTAAGAAAGTTAAGAAACGATTTCGCTTACTTTAACGACTTTAAGCGCTCATTCGTTTTTTGTCATTCGCTCGATAGGTCGGCGCAAAGTTCGGACGCCTTTTAATGGGACCTCTCTTCCCAGCGCGATCGCTACCGTTCTATCTTGATTATGAAGCGCCAAACCCCTGGCTGCACAGATTGGCGATCTTGAAAGGAAAGGGGCGGTCTTCCTAATCTAGCTTTTCGCCGCTTAAGATAAAAATCGGGTTGACGGCGGCAAAGGTTTGATAAATCCCGCGCTTCTCTAAACGGTTAATGGAAGACTGAACCACCTCAATGTTGCGGAGTTGCAGTTCTGCGAACCCTTCGGAAATCGCATACAAGTTTTCTAGGCTGCTAGCAGTGGCGACAATTCGACCTTGGGGCGTTAAGTGTTGCCAAACGACTTTTAAGATATCTTTAATCGGTCTACCCCCCTCAATACAAACCCGCTGGGGACGGTGGGGTAAATCCTGCAAGCATTCTGGGGCGCTTCCTTCAATCACTTCCACATTAGAAACCTCAAAGCGATCGCAGTTTCGCCGAATCAGCGCCGCCACATCCTCATCCCGTTCTACAGCAATAATTTTACCTTGCGGACAGAGCAAGCCCGTTTCTACAGGAATTGTCCCCGTTCCTGCCCCAATATCCCATACCACCGAATCCGGTTGCAGTCGCAAAGCCGAAATCATCAATAAGCGAACTTCTCGCTTGCTCAGAGGAATACCCGGAAGTCTTTCAAACCAATCATCTGGAATTCCCGGAGTGACATAAGGCCAGCGCATAAGCGTTCCGGTAAAAACAACTGAATCTCACCTGTGCAAAGCGAATACCGCGCTTCACGTTCGCCAAGATTGTGTTTATCCTACCAAACCTTACCAGTCGCCTCATCTACCTGCGCTGAGGAGTAGGATAAATTCAACGATTCGAGAGTTCTGGCTATGCGACGAGATTCCATCTTTTATCAACTGTTCCAACAATCGCCGGAACTGTTATTTGAGCTACTGGAAAATCCGCCCGTCAATGCTGAGAACTATCGCTTTGATTCAGTTGCGGTAAAAGAACCCAAGTTTGAAATTGATGGAGTATTTCTCCCACCCGAAGCGGAAACGCCAGGAGTTGTTTTTTTCTGTGAAGTCCAGTTTCAAAAGGATGAACAACTGTATGAACGATTGTTTGGAGAGTCGTTTCTCTATTTTTACCGCAATCGCGATCGCTTTGAAGACTGGCAGGCTGTCGTCGTTTATCCATCGCGGATCGTCGAGCAAAGTCAAACCTTACCCTATGAAGATTTACTCAATGGCGATCGCGTTCATCGCGTTTACCTAGATGAACTGGGCGAAATGGCTCAATTACCGTTAGGGGTTGCTTTAATGGTCTTAACTACGCTTCGAGAAGATCGAGCCGCACTAGAAGCGCGAAATTTGTTAGCGCGATCGCAACAGGAGCTACCTCCACCCGCAAATCGTGCCATCCTAGAGATGATAACAACGATTATGACGTATAAATTTGCCAATCTCAGTCGGCAAGAGGTTGAAGCCATGTTAGGAATTACCTTGCAACAAACGCGGGTCTATCAGGAGGCCAAAGCGGAGGGACGCGAAGAGGGAGAGCGATCGCTCATTCTCCGCCAACTGACTCGGCGCGTAGGGGAAGTCCCCGAACCTCTCAGAAAACAAATTGATACGCTGGCGATCGCGCAATTAGAATCGCTAGGAGAGGCGCTGCTAGATTTTGCCAATCTCTCTGACTTAGAAAACTGGCTAGCTGCAAGGGAAACGTAAGTTTTCAACCCTTAACCACTTTAATGGTTTTTAAGGTGGGGTCGCTGCACCCGGTCAGGCTTCCCCCTAAGTTGAGAACTTGCTGTAAATAATCTAGAGTCGCTAAGTTAATTTCCTCACCGGGCATTAAAGCCGGAATTCCGGGAGGGTAAGGACAAATCATTTCCGCACAAATCCGCTCATCTGCCCGTTCAATCGGAACGCGTTCTGTGGCAGCAAAGAAAGCTTGCCGAGGGGATAATGAAGGATAAAGGCGAAAGGAGGAAGGATGAATAAACAGAAATTCTTCTTTCCACCTGCTGAAAACCGTCTGTTCTTGAGAAGGAAGGCTTAACGATTTCCGAGTTTGGACTAACTGACGAAAAGCGTCAACCATTGTCTCGATATCAGTCAGCGTATTCCCTAAGCTGATAATAAAAGTAAGGTGTTGGGCTGAAGGTAACTCCGCAGTGACGCCAAACTGCTGGCGTAAAATTTCATCCGCTTCATAGCCACTGATCCCTAAGTTACCGAGATTCACGCTGATTCGGGTTGGGTCTAAAGCCAAAAAACCGGGTGTATGAGAGGCTTGCAAAACAGATAAATCCGGAATTTGAGCAATTTGCGCGTAACCGTGTTTGGCGAGTTCTAGGGTTTTGCTCATTAAGGCTTCGCCGTGGAGAGCCATTTGTTGGCGCGTCGCATCTAGAGAAGCCAGTAACAGATAGCTAGGGCTAGTCGATTGGAGGAGGCGCAAGGCCTGGGAAATGCGATCGCAATCGATGCGCTGCCCTTGTAGGTGGAGCATGGACGCTTGAGTCATCGCCCCTAATACCTTATGCGCCGATTGTACGGCTAAATCTGCACCGCTGGCCAGGGCAGAGGGGGGGAGGTCTGGGTGAAAAGCGAAATGGGGGCCGTGTGCTTCGTCTACAAGTAGGGGAATTCCGTGTTGATGGCAAATTTGGGCGATCGCCCCCACATCCCCGCACGCGCCATAATAGGTGGGATAGACGAGCATCACCGCTTTGGCATCGGGGTGGACTTGCAGAGCATTGGCGATCGCATTCGGTGTAATACTGTGGGCTAAATCGAGATTGGGGTCATATTCCGGCGTCACAAAAATGGGAATCGCTCCCGATAGAATCAAACCCGCGATCGCGCTTTGATGTACGTTGCGCGGCAAGATCATCTTATCGCCCTCGCCACAAGTCGCTAAAATCGCCGCCATCACTCCACAGGTTGAGCCATTCACCAAAAACCAAGTGCGTTCTGCACCAAAGGCTTCTGCGGCTAAATTTTGTGCGTCTGCGATCGCCCCGCAAGGCGCAAATAAGTTATCGAGTTCGGGTAACTCCGGCAAATCCGCACGAAATACCTGTTCTCCTAGGACATCTCGCAGTTGTGGCGAAACCCCGACCCCGCGCTTATGTCCAGGTGCATAAAACGCGGCGTCAGGTTTGTTAGCCAATTCTTGGAGAGCTGTTAATAAAGGGGTTGTTGCTTGAGGCGTTTGCATCGTTAGCTACATCGGGTAGACTGCCACTCTGAAGAAGAAAAGGGAGTTAGGCATTGGGAATTGAAAATTGGGAGTTCACAGACGAGAGGAAGAAGAAGGGTTGGATCTTTTCATCAACGCTACTCAGCAGCGAGCGACTCCGTGCAATAGCATTCCGCACTCACCAAACCCTATTTTGACAGATGTCAGAGACGCGTTTTCTTTTTACTCTAGGGGAAGTTGGCTCTTAGAGAACGAATATTATGATTAATCCTATTCCTCAACCCGATACCCCCGCTCCTCCGGTTCCCGAACCCATACCCGATCCCGTTCCGAGTCCAGTTCCCTCGCCTGTACCCGAACCCATTCCCAATCCCGTACCCGAACCCGTTCCTGCACCTATTCCCCAACCCGTTCCCGCGCCAGTTCCTCAACCGATTCCTGGCCCTGCGCCCCAACCCGTTCCGCAACCCCAGTAAAATAAGCTTGATAGCTATAGCTCTAAAGACGGGGACAGTACCTTGCTGAAGCGATCGCCCCTAGAGGGTTTTCTCTCAGCACTTTGCTATAGCTTCAATTGCGAACTTAATTTTACTGCCCACGAATCTAAAATGCTCAGAGCTGGAATTGTTGGACTACCAAACGTTGGTAAATCAACGCTATTTAATGCCTTGGTGGCGAATGCAAAGGCACAAGCTGCAAATTTTCCGTTTTGCACGATTGAACCGAATGTGGGAGTTGTGGCGGTTCCAGACGAACGCCTGGAAGTTTTGGCCAAAATTTCTAATTCTGAGCAAATTATCCCCACTCGGATTGAGTTTGTGGATATTGCAGGTCTGGTGAAGGGTGCCAGTCAAGGGGAAGGTTTAGGAAATCAGTTTTTGGCCAATATTCGCGAAGTGGATGCGATTGTCCATGTGGTGCGCTGTTTTGAGGATGATGACATTATTCATGTGTCGGGTTCTGTCGATCCGGTTCGCGATATTGAAGTGATTAATCTGGAATTGGCATTGGCGGATTTGTCCCAGGTGGAACGCCGGATCGAGCGCGCGCGCAAGCAGGCGCGGGGAAACAAAGAGGCTCAGGTTGAAGTGGAGGCTTTGGAGAAGTTGCTGGCGGCTCTCAATCAAGGTCAGTCGGCGCGGAATGTCGATCTGACGGAGGAAGAAGCCGAGTCGGTGCGCTCTTTGGGTCTATTAACGGCTAAACCAGTCATTTATGCCACGAATGTCACTGAAGACGATTTGGCGGCGGGAAATGCTTGGGTGGAACAAGTCCGCGAGGTGGCCGTTCAAGAACAGGCTCAGGTAGTGGTGGTTTCGGCTCAGGTGGAGTCGGAGTTGGTGGAATTGTCGGACGCAGAACGAGCCGATTTTCTCTCGGCGTTGGGGGTAGAAGAAGGGGGATTGCGATCGCTCATTCGCGCCACCTATGATCTGTTGGGTCTGCGAACCTACCTAACGACGGGACCCAAGGAAACTCGCGCTTGGACGATTACAGCCGGGATGAAAGCTCCCCAAGCGGCGGGCGTGATTCACTCGGATTTTGAGCGCGGTTTTATTCGAGCCGAGACGGTTGCTTATCAAGATTTAGTCACCGCCGGTTCTATGGGCGCGGCTAAGGAAAAAGGGTGGGTGAGAAGCGAAGGAAAGGAGTATATCGTCCAAGAGGGCGATGTGTTGCTCTTCCGCACTAACGTCTAAAAATCAGGGTGAAGAAGGGGGACTTTGATTCCCTTTCTTCTTCGATTCTCCCACGGGTCTGAGTAGCCCTGTTCTTGCCAGGGCGTCTCTAGCGCCTTCTAGACCTAACGATTGCCCTGAATGATGTGTTTTGTCGTCGTTAGGCTTTCTAGCCCAATTAAACCGCGACGGAAGCCCCTCTGGTTAGACATTCCTAGGAAGATTGCGCTTCCGCGTTGGGGATGGCGGTAGAAGCGAGGGCTGTTGTTGATGAAGGCGGCGGCGCTATTAATTCCCAGCGCGAACTGGCGGCTTTCTTGATAGGATTCGGTTACTAGACAGTTGGCATGACCGCTGCTGTAGCGATTCATCCAGGCGATCGCAAACTCTAAGTTTTCGACGCTCTTAAATGTCACCACTTTGCGTAAATAGGCCTGACTCCACTCGCTAGGATTCGCCAGCGTTAGTTCTGGAAACTCGGCAACTAAAGCCGGATCTCCCCGCAATTCAAAGCCTTTTTCTTTCAAGCCGTTGAGCAGCGTGACTAGGGCGGTATAGCTTTGATCGTGGTGAATCAAGACTTTTTCAATGGCGTTGACAGGATCGGGTTCGCTTTGATGGGAATCAATAATCATCCACCGCGCCAAATCCAAGCTACCCGAAAGCCCCCAATACAGATAACAATTGCCCATTGCTGACTTTAATACGGGGGCGGTTGCCTGTTTGACGACTTGTTCGACGAGGCTAGGGCGACCGTAGGGAATAATCAGGTTAATGTATTGATCGAGCTTTACGATGTCGCGAATGGATGCACCCGGATCGGCGGGTAGTAATTCGATGCTACTAGGCGGCAAACCCGATTCTTCGATGGCTCGCTGAAGTACCTGAGCAATAATGGTATTGGAATTAATCGCTTCGCTGCCTCCTCGCAAAATCAAGCTATTGGCTGTTTTTAGGCATAAGCCTGCTGCAATGACGCCGAGTTCGGGAAAGGCTTCGTAAATTAAGGCGATTGTTCCCAAGGGCATTCTCTGGCAGTAGGTTTGACAATACTCTACTTGATAGGGAGTGCTGAGGGCTTCTTGGATTGGATCGGGCAGTTCGGCGAGTCGATGGAGAATTTGGACTGCCGTTTGCAGGCGTTCGGGCGTCAGTTTCAGCCATTCCAAAATTAAATCGGGAACGGCCATTTCGCGAGAGGCTTCGAGATCGAGAGTATTGGCTTCGAGAATGTTATCGATGGCTTTTTCTAAGGCCGCTGCCATCGCTTTGAGGGTTTGATTGCGATGCACTCCCTTAGCGTTTGCTAACTCTAAGGAAGCCTGGTAAGCGCGGCTAACGGCTGCCGTCGCGGTCGGTGAAGGAACAGTGGAGTCAGTTGTCATCTAGAACGTCTGTAAGCCAGCCATTGCATGAGTGCCAGCAGTAGGACAACTAACAGCGGCACCATAACCCAGAGAATAATATCAAAGCCTGACGGAGAAACGAGAAATACTAAAGAAAGCCACACAACGGGCAGTACGAGGATGGTAAATAGGGCAACGGACAGGTAATGTTCTCGGAGTCCGGAGTGTGCTTTGATCCACTGATGACCTGTCCAGCACCATGCTTTTTTATAGGGATAGTTGGTTGAGAGTTGTTCGATAACGTGACCGTTTTCTTCAACCACGAAGATTTGCTGGCATTTATTGCAGCCGAATGCTTCGGTCAAGGTAATCGGTGTAATCCGACCCCGGCGACCGCAAGGGCAAGGATAGTCAGCGTTGAGGTCTATTTTTTGAGCTTTCTGGGATGGCACAAGCAGCAGTCGAACTAACTAATATAAATTTATAACCACCTGAAGCAGAAGGGGATTTGAGGTTTCCCCGCAGATACTCTTTAAGCGTACAAGTTTGAGCGGCTACTGCCAACCAAACGTTTACTCCTCTACTAAGAGTGGATGGGCAAATTTTAGCATTGCTGGCCGGGGGAAGCAGGGGATTTATTGAGGATCTCCGCCCGTTAATTCAGCTTTATCCCTTTGGGTAGAGTTTGAGGATTTTGAAAGCGGGTAACGCGATTCGAACGCGCGACATTCACCTTGGCAAGGTGACGCTCTACCACTGAGCTATACCCGCAAAACTTATTGCTTATCTATACTCTCAAAAAGACCGGAGCTTGTCAACCCCCTCTAGCTCGAAAGAAAAACAATCTCGGCTCAGGGTTTGTTGCGATCGCGACCGGGTGTTTTCTTGCAAGCGATCGAGCGTTTCAATAAAATCGCGGATGCCTTGAAACTGGCGATAAACCGAAGCAAAACGGACGTAAGCCACTTCGCTCAACGGTTGCAGCCGCAGCAACACCATTTCACCAATATCGCTACTGCTGACTTCGGGAGTGGCTTGTTGTTGAAGTTCTGCTTCAATTTCATCAACAAAGGCTTCTAGGCGTCCCAAGGGTATCCCCGTTTTCTCGCAAGCTCTCACGACACCGCGCAACAGCTTGGAGCGGTCAAAGGATTCTCGCTGTCCATCCCGCTTGATCACCGTGATGGAGACGTATTCGATCCGTTCGTAAGTGGTAAAGCGACGCTTGCAGTTTAAGCATTCGCGCCGCCGCCTAACACTCTGACCAGCTTCTGCTGCTCGCGATTCTAGAACTCGACTATCTGTATGCTGGCAGAATGGACACCGCATGATCGAAGCCTTTCAAGCAGGATGGACGAACAAAAGCGTTATTTGCCGATGCGAGGGGGTTCGCGGAAGGCGATCGCAAAGAAAAGCGTACCGATCGCTAAAGCCAGAATCAAGATATAAGCAGCGCTTTCCATGTCAGAAATTCCTGATACTTTCCCTTTTAGTTTACCGAATAATGGCAATCGAAACGCACTTGAGCAGTTTTAAACAAGAGGGGCAGGAAAATCCCACCCCTGTTGCGGCTAACAGCTCAAGGTCAACTTAGACCGCCTCTTTCTTCCGAGTAGATTTGTCACCCACTTTTTGGAACAAGCCGAATTCCACTTGTTCTTCAAGGTCAGCTTCCACCCCAGCGAACACATCGCGGAAGATGGTTCTCGAACCATGCCAGATATGGCCAAAGAAGAACAACAAGGCAAATACGGCGTGACCGTAGGTGAACCAACCGCGAGGGCTAGTCCGGAATACCCCATCAGAGCCTAACGTTTCGCGGTCAAACTCAAACGGTTCGCCCAATTGTGCCTTACGAGCAAATTTCTTCACGCTAGCAGGATCTTCAAAGGTTTGGCCGTCGAGATCGCCACCGTAGAAGCTAACTGTAACCCCAGCTTGCTCGAAGCTATAGCGAGATTCAGCCCGACGGAAGGGAATGTCAGCGCGAACAACGCCATCTTTATCCGTCAGGATAACCGGGAAGGTTTCAAAGAAGTTGGGCATCCGACGAACGGTTAGTTCGCGGCCTTCAGCATCCTTAAATACCGGGTGTCCTAACCAGCCAGTGGCAATTCCATCGCCTTGGTTCATCGGACCTGTCCGGAACAAACCGCCTTTAGAGGGGTTATTGCCGATGTAGTCGTAGAAAGCCAATTTTTCAGGAATTTGCTCCCAAGCTTCACCCAGGCTGCTGCCATTGGCAACGCTTGATTGAACGCGACGTTCAATTTCTTGTCTGAAATAGCCTTGATCCCACTGATAGCGGGTCGGGCCAAACAGTTCAATGGGAGTTGCCGCAGAACCATACCACATGGTTCCTGCTACCACAAAAGCTGCAAAGAAAACGGCTGCAATACTGCTTGATAAAACGGTTTCAATGTTCCCCATCCGCAGGGCTTTGTAAAGCCGTTCGGGGGGACGAACAGTCAAGTGAAATAAACCAGCAATGATACCAACAATACCGGCTGCAATGTGGTGAGCAACAATCCCGCCCGGATTAAAGGGGTTAAATCCGGCGGGTCCCCATTCGGGGGCGACGGGTTGAACGCTACCTGTAATGCCGTAGGGGTCAGAAATCCACATTCCCGGCCCAAACAGTCCGGTGAGGTGGAAAGCACCAAAGCCAAAGCACAGTAAACCGGATAAGAACAGGTGAATGCCGAACATTTTCGGCAAGTCGAGTGCGGGTTCGCCGGTACGGGGGTCGGTGAATAGTTCTAAGTCCCAATAAACCCAGTGCCAGCAAGCGGCTAAGAACAGCAAGCCCGATAAGACGATGTGAGCGGCCGCAACGCCTTCAAAAGACCAGAAACCAGCATTGGTTACGGTTTCGCCAGTAATGCTCCAGCCCCCCCAGGAGTCTGTTACCCCTAAGCGGGCCATGAAGGGCATGACGAACATGCCTTGACGCCACATTGGATTCAGGACGGGATCGCTCGGATCGAAAATGGCTAGCTCATATAACGCCATTGAGCCAGCCCACCCTGCAACCAGGGCGGTGTGCATCAGGTGTACAGCAATCAGACGACCTGGATCGTTCAGGACGACTGTGTGTACTCGGTACCAGGGTAGTCCCATTGACTACGCTCCTCCTCTAATACTTTCTAGATGAACGAGTCTGCCAACCTCTTAAGAAAGTTGGAACAGAGCTTTTCGTGCTAGTTGACCCAAGACTAATCCTCACATTTATTCTGCGAGAATTCAACGCTATTGCGCCGGGAATGTCGCTCTAGTGCAGCGACGCCAACGCACTTTTTTGAGAGGGTTTTTCAGTTCGCCCCTGTCTCAAGGGACAGGTTCTCTATCTGAAATTTTTTGTGTTTTGCTGAAGGGGCTGCCCGCATGAGTGCGATCGCCTTGGTGAGTGCAGTCCGCTTGGAGTGATGGTTTAAGCCACCAATTAAACGTCAGAAACCTAACAAGCCAAGGCTACAGGTTTTCTAACGGGTTTATCATGAGAATGAATATAACGAATTGTAACCAGTGTTGGAACCTATTGCAAGCTGGTTTAGGAGTTGAGCAACAGGTTTATCAAAAAGCAATTTTTTGCGTCAACATTTCTTTATAATTTTTAACGAAAAGCAACAGAGGGACAAGCAATGGCGAATATCAACTTTGTTAAGGAAGGTAAAGAGGCGATCGCCGCAGATGGGGCAAATTTAAGGCTAAAAGCCTTGGAAAATGGCATCGATCTTTACAGCGTCTTCGGCAAAATGATGAATTGTGGAGGATACGGTCAATGCGGCACCTGTATTGTAGAGATTGTCGAAGGCATGGAAAACCTCTCGCCCCGTACCGACGTAGAAAAGCGCAAGCTTAAGAAGAAGCCTGACTCCTATCGCCTTGCTTGTCAAACGCTCGTTCAGGGATCGGTTTCTGTCAAAACCAAGCCTTGAGGCGAAAATGGTATTCTAGGTAGTGATTTTTCCACTATTTACGAGAGAGGCTTGATTGCAATGGAAGTTAACGATCTAGGATTTGTTGCCAGTATTTTATTCGTCCTAGTCCCCAGCGTCTTCCTGTTGATTCTGTATATTCAAACGGCTAGCCGACAAAGCGATAATAGTTAGTCACTGGTCAATGGCAGGTCAATCCATCAAAGGTTCGCAAAAATTATTTCTGGCGCTTTGAAACTTTGGCAGGAAAGACAACAAAGAAAGAAGGATGAAGCTAATGAGTCATCCTTCTTTTTATTGTCGGGGAAAAGCGATCGCCCCCCTTTGGCTAAATTAGACGATTTTAATCAACCGTCCGCGCTAGCAGAACCGGACAATTCGCCTTGACGCGCACGTAATCGGAGAGCGAAGTCCCCAACAGGCGGTCAATATCAGGTAGCGTTTTGGCAACCGAAGGACGGCGGTCAGGAGAACCGAGGATCAGCAGATCGACGTTTTTCTCATCGGCAATCTGGCAAATGGTTTCGCCAGCATTACCGCGACCAATCGTTGCGGATACAGACACGCCTGCTTGTCTGGCTTGGGCCATTGCTTCAGACAAAACGGGGTCTTCTTCAATCGTCGTAATTTTTGAGTTGGGATTAACGTGAATGAGCAGCAATTCGCTATTGGGAATCTCGCGTAAAAAGGACAACGCTAGCTTAATGCACTGTTGTGAGGCTTCAGAGCCATCGGTAGCAACCATAATCCGCCGGATTTTTTTGACGTAGATATCGTCTTTGACCAGCAACATCGGACGCGAAGTCAGTTGGAAGACATACTGACTCACCGAGTTTTTCAGAATCGATTCTAAGCGACCGAGAGCGCGAGAACCCATCACAATCAGGTCAGAATCTTCTTCCTCGGCAACTTGCAGCACGAGGTCTTTGGGATCGCCTTGCTTGAGGCGAGCGTTAACTTGGCCTGGATCGAGGTTAAGCGCTTTGACGGCTTCCGCCAGGATTTTTCCACCCGCTTCGAGTTTGGCGGACATATCCTGAGCGCTAATTTGAGAAGGAACAACATGCAGAACCGTTACCGAGGCATTTTTAATTGATGGGATCTCCATCAGCATGTTTACCATCTCTTCACATAGGCCTCGACCTGCAACAGTCACCAGAATTTTCTTTATCATGGGTTAGTCTCATCACTCGTCTATAGGTTTTTATCCCGTATTTAGGATAATCCTGAGTAATGACCCAGGATTTGAAGAAATGTAGTCTTTTAGCACGATTTGTAACGGGTTAGACGCAATGCCTCAGAAACCGGACTTGGCACCGACAGGTGCAATTGCACGCCAGTCAGCGATTAATGACTCTAGTTGGTTTGAGTATCCTGTGCGATCGCATCCCCACCATACTGATTATGGGGGGATTGTCTGGCACGGCAGCTATATTGCTTGGATGGAAGAAGCGCGAGTCGAGTGCTTGCGCTCCATTGGGGTAGAGTTTGCCGATTTGGTCGCCTTGGGATGCGATATGCCCGTCGTCGAAATGTCCTTACGCTACCATCGCTCCGTACTAATGGGAGTGACCCTGGTTGTGCGGACGCGCATGACTCTAGAAGGCGTGCGACTGGTTTGGGATTACCAGATTTGTTCGCCCGATCGTCAGGAGTTGTACGTTACCGCACAAGTCACCCTGGTGGCAATGGATCGCGAAAAGGGTAAGATTTTGCGACAGTTACCCCCCGCCGTCAAGAATGCTTTGATGCGCTTGGGAGTCTAACTCCAGGGTCGCCTGCTGGCTGGGTTCGGGGTAGCGCAGTCCCTTTGAGAGATTAGAGATGGAAAAGAGCGATCGCACTCCCAATCTGTGCGCCCTGATTCTAGCAGGCGGCAAAAGTTCGCGTATGGGTCGAGATAAAGCCTTACTTCCCCTAGAGGGAAAACCCTTACTAACGCGAACCTGCCAAATCGCCCAATCTTGTGCCAACCCCGTCTGGGTAATTTCGCCTTGGCCGGAACGCTACCGCGAGATCCTACCGGCAAACTGCCAACTGATTCAAGAGGTTGCCACAGACTCAGGGGGTGCAACGCACGGCCCTTTAGTCGGCTTTGCTCAAGGTTTAACCCAGATAACAACCGAGTGGGTTTTACTTCTGGCTTGCGATTTACCGCAATTGCAGCCAGAACCCCTCCAGCAGTGGGGTCAGCTTTTAGACGCGCTTCCAGAATCCACTCTGGCTTTTTTACCCCAACACCCCAAAGGATGGGAACCCCTGTGCGGATTCTACCGCCAGCGCTGTTTAACGTCGCTTCAGACCTTTATTGCCCAAGGGGGACGTTCGTTCCAAGCTTGGCTCTCTACTCAGAACGTTCAACCCATCCCCCAAGTTGACCGATCCTTGCTTCTCAATTGCAACACCCAGGAAGAATGGCAGCAAATCGAGCGTTAAGAGCGGTTTTGGCTGCTCGTGAGATGTTGCTTGAGTCTCAGCAAACTCAGGGTTTGTCCCAAACTCAACGGGAGTGCGGTAATCCCTTCAATGCGAGATTGCACCCAGCCTTCCCCCCACATCCATTCGTGAAAACCATCAATCCCTTGACTGAGCAGCAACCGCAAGCAATAGGGTTCTGCCACATCCACTTGATGCGCGATCGCAATTGGCCCCACCCAACTGGTAAAATTCAACCCAGTTTCTAAACGTTCTGGCAAACCCGCCGACAAACGCTGCGGCCACAACCACTGGCGCAACTGACTAGAGTGTAATAAACTCTCGCGAATCGCTGCTTCAGGCGCATCGATTTCAATCCGCAAATGACTTTGTTGAAAGTTTCCTAGCATCGTTTTTTTCCTTAGTTTAACGAATCCTCTCCCAAGGAGGGTGGAGGAAAAGAGTGCAAAGTACCGAACCCTCTTCCCCGCACGCTCAAGAGTTACTAGCCTAGAATAGGGGAAAGACAAATTGTTAAGAAACGTAAGGATTTTCATGGCAGATCAGCTCATTCGCGCTACGGCCGCCGAGGGAGGGATTCGAGCTGTAGGAGTCATTACCACAAGACTTACTGAAGAAGCTCGACATCGACACCAACTTTCCTATGTCGCGACTGCGGCTTTAGGTCGAACAATGGCAGCCGGTTTATTACTGGCTTCTAGTATGAAGCGACCCGAATCCAGAATTAATATTCGCGTAAAAGGCAACGGTCCTTTACAAGGCATTTTAGTCGATGCGGGTTTAGATGGAACCGTGCGGGGATATGTTTACGAGCCTCAAGTTGAGTTACCGCCAAACGAATTAGGAAAACTGGATGTTGGCGGAGCGGTTGGACGAGAAGGCTTTCTCTATGTCGTTCGCGATATCGGCTATGGCTACCCATACTCTAGTACCGTTGAACTGATTTCTGGGGAAATTGGCGATGATATTACCCACTACCTCGTTACCTCAGAGCAAACCCCCTCTGCTTTAGTGCTGGGTGTATTTGTAGGAGCCGATGGCGTTCAAGCAGCCGGTGGTATCTTATTACAAGTGTTGCCAAAGGCTGCTTCTGATGAGGAGCTAGTGCAAAAACTAGAATCGCGCGTGGGTGCATTATCGGGATTTACGCCGCTACTCCGTCAAGCTAAAACCTTACCAGATATTTTTGAGCAACTCTTGGGGGATATGGGATTAAATCTTCTCCCAGAGACTCAAATGGTTCGCTTTGATTGCAAATGCTCGTTTCATCGCCTGCTAGGGGCGTTAAAAATGCTGGGTGAAGCAGAACTTCAAGACATGATTGATAAAGATGATGGTGCAGAGGCAACCTGTCAATTTTGTGGAGAAGTTTACCGCGCCAGCAGCCACGAGCTAGCGGAGTTAATCGAAGCTTTACGAGAAGAGTCCGGATCGTAAATAAAACGCGAACTATAGCGCTTTAGCAGGGGGGAAGAGTTGGCATTTCACGAAAGAGAACGGTAGGATTGCAACTACCGTGGAGTGTTACAGGTAATGGCAAGCCTCCAGCCGTTGCTGTCGTCCTTTAGTGTGGGGGTTGTGAGGAATGGGGATGATGAAAGATCCAAAACTGCCAAAGCGATCGCTGAAAAATCATAGTCCAGTCGATTCGGCTCGGACGGTGCGTAAGCCACCTGCTCCAAAACCTAGAGATAAACATCCCCGCACCGAAGTTCCATCCCCTTCTCGACAAGCTTCTGTCCCCCCTGCTTCCGGTGTCGCTGCTTGGTCTAATCTGCCTTCGGCATTAGATGCAACCCTTCCTGAGTCTACGCCCATCTCTGGGGAGGAACTCTCGCCAAAAGAGAAGTTTTTAAACTGGCTGAAGCCGACGCGCTGGCAATTTTGGGTGATTTTAACGGTGCTGCTTCCGGGTGGCGTCGGGGGGTTAGCGCTAGCAATGCTTTTGCGGCTGCCGGCGTTACCAAATTGTCCTTCAATTTTCTGGCCGACGGCTTCGGCTTCGTTGCGTCTGTATTGCGCGGAGTTGGCTGCGAATAAACAGACGGTGAAAGATTTGCTGGAAGCGATTGAGTTGGTCAATGCTTTGCCTGAAGATCATCCCCTGCGCCCTCAGATTAATCAGTTAATTGAGCAATGGGCGTCGGATATTTTGGATTTGGGGGATAAGGTCTTTCATCAAGGTAAGTTACAAGAAGCGATTTCGATTGCCCGTCAGGTTCCGGCTCAGACTTCGGCGGCGTCGTTGGTGACGGAACGAATCGATCGCTGGCAGGAGGTTTGGAAAAGGCTGAGGGACTTTATCGCGAGGCTGAAGATTTTCTCCGCCAGGAAGAGTGGAATAAGGCGTTCCGCACGGCAACGTTTTTATTGTCGGTTGGGAATAATTACTGGGAGACAACGAAGTATCAAGAGCTGACGGAAGCAATTAAGACGGCGCGAGAAGATGGCGAGAAGCTTTATCAGGCCCGGCGTTTGGTGGAACAGGGAGGGGTTGATAATTTAGTAGAGGCGATCGCGCTCGTTGAGAAGATTGATCCTAAGAGCTACGTTTATAAGAAGGCTCAAGATGAGATTAGAAAGATCGGTCGGCAAATGCTAGCGCTGGCAGAGGAGGAGCTAGAACAACGGCGCAACTCTTCAGCCGCGATTAATATTGCTCGGAGAATTCCCGCCAGCGCTAAGTTAGCTGAAGAAGCTCAAGATTTGATTATTCTGGCTGAGGCCTATGCGGATGCTTGGCAAGGTAAGGTGGCAAGTTTGGAAGCGGCGATTATTCGAGCGCAGAAAGTGACGGTGAAGCGTCCGCTTTATGGTAAGGCGCAGCGGTTAATTGCTCGCTGGCAGCGGGAAATTGAAGATATTGCCCATTTGGAAAAGGCGCAAACTTTGGCTCGCGGTGGTTCGATTGATGCCCTCAGCAATGCGGTAGCGGAGGCGTCGTTGATTCCGGTGAGCAATCCTCGCTATGAGGAGGCACAAGATAGTATTAATGAGTGGCAGCGACAAATTGAGACGCTAGAGGATAGCCCTTATCTCAACCGGGCGGAGGCGCTGGCGATCGCGGGCGATTTGGGTTCTCTGCAAGCGGCGATCGCAGAAGCTAGCCGGGTAGGACGGGGACGGGCGTTGTATTCGGAAGCGCAACAGCGGGTTGGGCAATGGCAGCGTCAAGTTGAGACGATGCAAGATCGTCCCTACCTAGATTCGGCTCAACAGTGGGCGCTGATTGGGGATGCGGTTTCTCTGCAAGCGGCAATTGATGAAGCCAGTCGGATTGGACCGGGACGAGCGTTATACGATGAGGCTCAAAATCGGATTTCTGAATGGAGAAGCCGGTTGCAGCGTATGCAAGATCGTCCGACTTTGGATGGTGCTAGGGATTTAGCGGCTCGCGGCGATTTACAGGGGGCGATCTCGCTGGCCGAACGGATTGGTTCGGGACGGGCTTTGTCTAATGATGCGGCTGATGATTTGCAACGATGGCGATCGCAAATTCGGGCTGAAGAAAATCTCCAAGAAGCTCGCCGCCTTGCTGGAGGGGCAACCCCAGAAGCGCTAGCCGCAGCGATTCGCACGGCCGATCGCGTTCCGAATTTTAGTCCCCTCAGAAATGAAGCCGATCTCGCTATTTCTCAATGGAGCCAGCAGATTTTGAGTTTGGCCCAGCAGCAAGCGACTTTTGATGTAGCCGGGGCGATTGAAATTGCCAGACGCATCCCCGAAAATACTGCCAGCTATGGGGCTGCTAGAGCGCAGATTGAAGCTTGGCAGCGGATGCTGGTGCCATCTCCGACGCCGCGTACCTTCCCTTAAAAATGTTGATTATTTAGACAATATCTGGCACACTAAGGTTAGATGCTCAACTTCCCCAGCAATTGCCGCATTGCTGGGGTCTTTTTTAGAGGACAGTTTTAAAGATCGATCTCAATCAGCTTTATTCGGGCGGCGCGACCTGATTTAATCGTAATCCTAGCTTTGGGGACATCAAACGTTTTTGCCAAAACTTCGATTAACTCTGCGTTCGCCTTGCCATCGGTTGGGGGTGACTTGAGGGCGATCGCCAAACTTCCATCCTCTAGGGTTTGGACGGATTGATGTTTAGCGTTGGGTTTGACTTTGACTTGGAGTTTCATAAAATCAAGACCAAATCCTTTCTCAAGTGGTATTCTCTGTTACTTCAAAAAAGACCGAACTCCGCCATAAACTAAAGGCGTGCTTTTGATAAAACCTGAACAATAATGAAATTTAGCTCCATCAAACCATTCAGTATTGCCCTTTCTGTTAGCGTACTTTTAGCGGGTTGCAATGGCACAAATTCTCAATCGGGACAGGGGAACGACGACAACTTTCAGGTGGGATTAATCTTAGTCGGTCCCAGAAATGACGCCGGTTGGAGCCAAGCCCATTATGAAGGGATTGAGTACGTTCAACAGCAGATGTCTGGGGTGACGCTAGAGTATGCGGATAAGGTGAATCCTGGCGATCGCCCTAACGTTAAAGGCTCGCAAGTCGCAGACGATCTGATTGCTAAAGGTGCCGATTTAATTATTTTCAACTCCGACGACCTCAAGGACGATGCGCTAGCAACGGCTCAGAAATATCCTAATATCCCAGTTATTCACGCTTCTGGGGATTCCGCTTGGCAAGAAGGGCAGAATTATCAAGCCTTGCCAAACCTGGCGAACGTGATGCCCAAGATGGAATATGGCCGGATGATTGCAGGTTGTGCGGCGGCGCTATCTAGTGAGACGGGGCGAATCGGCTTTTTGGGGCCGTTAATTAATGATGAAACGCGGCGCTTAGTATCGGCGGCGTATTTGGGGGCGCGCTACTGCTGGCAGACTTATCGCGATCGCAACCCCGAAGACCTAAATTTTCGGGTGACATGGATCGGCTTCTGGTTTAACATTCCAGGCGTTACCCTGGAACCCACCAAAGTTGCTGACGACTTCTATAACAGCGGCTACGATGTGGTGATGACGGGTATTGACACGCCAGAAGCCGCAGTTCAAGCCAAAAAAGCCGCAGATTCTGGAAAAAATGTTAAGTTTTTGCACTATACCTTGCGATCGGGTTGTAACCTAGCACCAGATGTCTGTGTAGGCGTTCCTACCTATAACTGGGGACCGAGTTATCTCAAACTCATCCAAGATGCTCAGGCTGGAAACTTCCAGAGCCAATTTATTTGGGCCGATCCAGACTGGCAAGATATCAATAACCCGGACACTTCTGCGGTTGGGTTTGTACGCGGCGAGGCCTTTAGCCCAGAGAACAATCGCTATCTCGATCAATTTATACAGGGTTTGGGGGATGGCAGCATCAACCTTTATCAAGGCCCGCTAAACTACCAAGATGGCACGCCTTTTGTAGCAGCAGGTCAAACGGCTACGTTACAACAAATCTGGTACATGCCGCAGTTGTTAGAAGGGATTGAAGGACCAAGCCGTTAGCTCGACTGGGGAGAACCGGGAAACTTAAGCAGCACAAAGTTTAAGTACACAAAGCAGTTTTTAGTTCTCAAGTCTCGCGGTTTTCCGCTAGAGGCTAACGGTCTCCATCAAACATTTGGACTAAACCAGAGAGCTTTACTCGGCGTCCCTTTTTTGAGTTCAATATCGTCCGCTTAATTTATCTCTCTTGGACGATGTATCGTTTTGAGGGTTTCTTTATTCTTAAAAACGTATAGAACTCGCGCATTTACTTTCTCCTTAATAAAGCAACATGTTTTCTAATCAAAACAAAGGCAAAATCGCCTTAATTTCTGTCCACGGCGATCCGGCTGTAGAAATTGGTAAAGAAGAAGCGGGCGGACAAAACGTCTACGTTCGTTGTTGCGGTGAAGCTTTAGCTAAACAGGGTTGGCAGGTTGACTTATTTACTCGTAAGGCAAGTCCCGACCAAGAGAATATTGTTGTTCACAGCCCTAATTGTCGGACAATTCGCCTAAATGCAGGTCCAGAAGCCTTTATTGGACGAGACGATCTATTTGGATATTTACCGGAATTTGTAGAATCCTTTAAACAGTTTCAAGAGCGGGAAGGAACGCTTTATCCCATCATTCATACGAATTATTGGTTATCGTCTTGGGTGGGAATGCAACTGCGGAAAAGTCAACTGTTGAAGCTAGTGCATACCTATCACTCTTTGGGGGCGATTAAGTATAAGTCTATTTCGACGATTCCTCTAGTGGCTAAAACGCGTTTAGAGGTGGAGAAAGCTTGTTTAGAAACGGCAGATTGCATCGTCGCAACTAGCCCCCAAGAAGAAGAACACATGAGAACTTATGTCTCAGAAAAAGGGAATATTAAGGTAATCCCCTGCGGGACTAATATTGAGCGTTTTGGTTCGGTTAGGCGAGAGGCTGCAAGAGATAAGCTTCAGTTATCTCCTGACGATCGCGTAGTTTTATATGTAGGACGCTTCGATCCCCGCAAGGGTATTGAAACGGCGGTTCGGGCTGTTAGCCATCTTTCTTCAGAACGCAAAGCTCAGTTAAAGTTGATGATTGCAGGGGGATGGACGCCTGGAGAAAAGGATGGCGAAGAACGCGATCGCATCGGTCAATTAACCCAAGCATTGGGAATTGAAAATAACGTTCAGTTTGTGGGGCGACTCGATCATACCGTTCTACCCACTTACTATGCGGCGGCGGATGTGTGCGTTGTTCCCAGTCACTATGAACCGTTCGGTTTAGTGGCAATTGAAGCAATGGCTTGTGGAACGCCTGTAATTGCGAGTAATGTTGGGGGACTGAAATTTACAGTCATTCCTGAAGAAACGGGTTTATTAGCTCCTCCAAAAGACGATCGCGCTTTTGCTGAGGCGATCGATCGGATCTTGGCAGATCCTCAATGGCGATCGCAGTTAGGAGAACAAGCGCGATCGCGGGTAGAGGCAAAGTTTAGCTGGGATGGCGTCGCTTCTCAACTCGGCGAACTCTATAGCGACTCAATTCAACAACTGACGAGTGAGTTCTTTAAACATCACTTTGCAGGCTAATGAGTTGCCTGTTATGAAAAACCTGCCTTTCGTAAGAAGGCAGGTTTTATTTTTAAAGATTATTCCATTAACCGCCAGAGACGCTTGACAGCCTGGGTTAAAGAGGCTTGCGTCTCTTTTGATTCATCTAATGCCCAGCATCGTTCTAGATACTCGACTTGCTGCTCTTCAATCAGTTCATCTACCAGTAGATTTAAGAGCGATCGCCATGCCAAATCTACTCCCCACTTCAACTGGAGACGGCTTGTATGGGGATCGGGGACTCGACTTGAGATCAGCTCCAGCCGTTTGTAAAGTTGCCAATGATAACCTTGGGTTGGGTTATGGCTTATAGATTCCATTGTGAACCTCCTCAATGTTTGACGATTGCAGGAGGCACTTCAAAACCTGTCACCACACTCCCTCGCCACTGGGGGAAGCGAAAAGTGTATGTCCGAATCTTTTTCCGTGCCTTATTATACAATTATACAAATAATTTTCAATTTGTTGTAATTTTTACACTAATTTAACCAAAACTTAATAAAACGATGAAATTTTCTCGCCTCAAGAACTCAGTCACTGAGAGCAAAACCTACCCTTCTATCATGACGCCACACCCTATCAGTTGTAATGTATCTTTTGATAGTGTTCCTAGCTTCGTAAGGGGTATCAGAATAACCTTAAGTCCGTCAATATTTAGTCATAATGAGTGGTTTAGAACCAATTCTTCGTCACATTCACCCCATTTATCGTCATCTCACAATGCCTATTTATCCGGACGATCGAATTTTCTATTCCAGCGTTGCGATTGAATATATTGTTCCTCAAGGACAAGGACTTGCTTTTCGCCTCTGGCATTCTCGCTTAGTCCGTCATGCCAAGCAATACAAAGGCTATTTTAGAACCGATCTCTGTCCGCCAGTGAGGTGTAAAAATGGAGTTGTCAAGTGGTGTGCAATGATGCACTTTGACAACCCCGAACATCTCAATCACTGGCTGGAATCGCCACAACGCAAAGAACTGCTAAAATCTAGCGAAAAAGTCCTCCAGGCTTATCGTTTCAAATCCTTTACTACTGGGTTAGAAGGCTGGTTTTCGCATGAATTAGGGGCCGAACAAGCGGGTTTAGGCCCTCCGGCTTGGAAGCAGGTTCTTTCAGTTGTCCTAGGCCTATATCCGGTTTTAATGATTCAAGTTGCGATCTTCACCGCTTTAGGGATTATGCAGTTTTGGCCGCCCGCCGCGTCAATGGTAGTGAATAACTTAATTACCTCTTCGATTTTAACCTGGGTCGTTATGCCCCTCATTTCTCGCGGGTTGGGGTTCTGGCTGCGTCCTGCCTATCGCAGAGCTTCTGTTAAGGTGGATCTGGTCGGCGCTGGTCTTGTGCTGTTAGCGTTGGGGGGGATGGTAGTTCTTTTCGATCGTCTCCCCTGGACCTAATCTCTGTTGTCAGGTTATTCTTCAACTCGATAACCAAATTCTGCCACTCGCAGGCGATCTTGCCGCCATTTGGGTTTCACTTTAACAAAGAGTTCTAAGTAAACTTTCCCGGCAATTAGCTTTTGCATTTGCTCTCGCGCTGCGGTGCCAATGGTTTTCAGCATACTCCCTTTTTTGCCGATTAAGATGCCTTTTTGGGAGTCTCTCTCGACAATAATGGCAGCATAAACCCGCGTCAGTTCTTCGCCTTCTTCCACTCGTTCAATTTCTACTGCGACGGAATGGGGGACTTCTTCGCGAGTCAGCATCAAAATTTGCTCGCGGATGAGTTCTCCCATAATAAAGCGTTCGGGTTGATCGGTTACTAAATCGGGCGGGTAGTAATAGGGCCCTTCCGCTAGCTGTTCGATTAAACTGGTTTGCAGTCGATCTAAACCTTCTCCAGTTAAGGCAGAAAACTTGACAAATTGCCAATTATGGGTCTTAGCAACTGCGGCGTAAGTGGTATCTAATTCTTCTGCTTGTGAGGGCTGTAAGTCAGTCTTATTTAAGCCCAGAATAATGGGAGTTTGAACGTTTTCGAGGAGTTCAACGATATAGCGATCGCCCCCACCCAATTCTACAGAGCTATCGACCACAAACAAGATCGCATCCACAGCTCTAATCGCATTTTTGGCATTTTGTACCAAAACTTTTCCCAGTTGATGGTGGGGTTTGTGAATCCCTGGGGTATCAACAATAATTAACTGGGCTTCTGGGGTCGTGAGAATTCCCCGGAGGCGGTTGCGAGTGGTTTGCGCGACTGGGGAAGTAATCGCAATTTTTTGTCCCACTAACTGGTTCAAAATTGTAGACTTGCCGACATTGGGACGCCCAATTACACCGATAAAGCCTGACTTAAATCCCGGTGGCGCGATGGGAATGCTAAAATTCCCTGACAAATTTAAAATCTCGTCACCTTCTGGCTCAAATTGTGTACTGATTTGGCGTTCTGTCATTTTGTGTAACGTAAATGTTGCAAAGGGAGAAGAAAAGTTTAATTCAAACTGCAATTCAACGGACTTGTCCCTAATCAAGTTTAATTTACTCCTGGGTTTGCACCAATTGGACTTAAGGAAGAATGGGCGAGATGAAACGAATTGGGATTCTTACAAGTGGCGGGGATTGTGCGGGACTGAATGCAATCATTCGGGCCGTGGTTTGTCGGGCGGCAGGCGGGTATGGCTGGAAGGTGATGGGAATTCGCCAAGCCACCCAAGGGTTAATGAGCGATCCCCCGCAGATTATGACCCTAGAACCCGATAAGGTCGATCATTTACTAACAATGGGGGGAACGATTCTGGGGACGACGAATAAGGGCGATCCGTTTGCGTTTCCGATGCCGGATGGTACGGTGCGCGATCGCTCTGAAGATATTATCGCGGGTTATCGGCAACTGGGATTAGATGCCATCATCGGGATTGGCGGCGATGGGAGTCTAGCGATTTTGCGCCGCATTGCTCAACAGGGCGATTTAAATCTGGTTGCCATTCCCAAAACCATCGATAACGATATTGGGATTACCGAAAATTCCATTGGCTTCGATACGGCGGTTAATATTGCCACCGAAGCCTTAGACCGCTTGCACTTTACCGCCGCCAGCCACAGCCGAGTCATGATTCTCGAAGTGATGGGCCGAGATGCCGGTCACATTGCCATTAGCGCCGGAATTGCCGGGGGTGCAGATGTCGTCCTCATCCCAGAAATTGCCTACACTCTAGAAAATGTCTGCCAGCAGATTCAAGAACGCCAATCCCAAGGCAAAAATTACTGTTTAATTGTCGTCTCGGAAGCGGTTTGCACTCCCGATGGCGAAACGGTTACGAATACCAATGCGCTAGGTCAATGTCGCCTGGGGGGAATTGGCGAACACTTGGCCGACCAAATTAGCGCCTGTATCGGTGCAGAAACGCGCGTCACCGTTTTAGGTCATACGCAACGGGGAGGGATTCCTTCGCCTTTAGACCGGCTGACGGCTTCGGCGTTTGGGGTCGCTGCCGTTGAGTTAATCGCCGAGGGCTTATACGATCGTATGGTGACATGGCAAAATCGGCAGGTGGTCAGCGTCCCGATTGCAGAAGCAATTTCCTATTATCGCGCGGTCGATCCCAATGGCACGCTAGTCAAAACGGCCAGAGGGCTAGGGATTTGTTTGGGAGATTAAGAGGGGTGGGATGGGTTAGTCTGGCCTAACTCAGATCTTGCATCATTCTGAGTAGACCTGAGAAACCAGGTTTTTCGACGAAAAATCAGGGTTTCAGCTTAAGCGATTGGCAAGAAACCCGGTTTCTAGCACTGGTGCAAGAGGTCAAGTCTAACCCATTTCCGGTTGGGGATTAACCGCCACTGACAGGGGGAATTAAAACGACTTCATCGCCGTTTTGCAGGAGGGTATCGGGTTCAACAAATTGCAGATTAATGCCAAAGCGAGTCACCTCGCGCCATTTCTCTAATTCAGGGTGTTCGGCAATTAAATCCTCTAAAACAGCACTTACGGAAGTTTCACCCGGAAAGTGTCGCACTAGCTCAGAAACGCCGTAGGCTTCTTGATAAGCTGCAAATAGCTTAATTGTGACGCTAACTGTAGATTCAGGCATGGAAATTTAGCAGGCAGATTCAACAGGGGATGACAGTATTATTACCTAGTTCTTATGGCTCAAGGGCAAAGAAATTCGTCTGTCTCTTCTGGCATAAGTTACTGTTAAGCCACGTATCCGCAAAATCATTCGATCAACAGACCCCGTTGGGGGTTACAGAACTTAAAATTTGGCTATAGTAGACGAAGAAATATAACGTTAGATAGTCGATTATGAGTGTCAAACTCGCTCAAGTTTCTACGGCTGCAAAACTTGCAGGACAAACAGTAGGAGCAAGGGCACTTAAGCAAGTTCTGGAAACCATTGACGCCGACAGTTGTCCGCATCGGTTCAATTTCCACATGCATACCGTTTGCTCCGATGGTCGCTTGCATCCCGAACACCTAATGGAACAGGCGATCGCGATCGGTCTGCAAGGTCTAGCCATTACCGACCATCATACGGTAGAGGGTTACTCGATTGCCAAGCAGTGGTTGGAAGCATGGCAAAACCAACACCCCCAACACCCCGTCCCCCGTTTGTGGAGTGGGGTTGAGATTAATGGCAATTTATTGGGGACAGAAGTCCATATTCTAGGTTATGCGTTCGATCCGCAGCATCCTAGCCTTCAACCCTATCTCCAAAAACACGCGGCTACAGGCGATGCCTATCAAGCCGCAAGTGTCATTTCAGCGATTCATCAAGCGGGTGGGTTAGCCGTTCTCGCGCACCCAGCACGCTATCGTTGTTCTGCAACAGAGTTAATTCCCGAAGCTGTTCGTTGGGGAATTGATGGGGTAGAAGCCTATTATGCTTATAGCAACCCCAATCCTTGGAAACCGAGTCCAAAACAAACTCAACAAGTGAGCCAGTTGAGCCAAATTTATGGCTTATTACAAACTTGTGGAACCGACACGCATGGTACAAGCTTGCTCCAAAGAATGTGAAGCCGACGCCTGACGATAGGGAATTAGGGCATAGAAGCGCTTTGCAACGTCATAAACACAACCACTGCTGCACTCATCAAGACAAGCAAAGCAGCTAAGGAAATAGACTGACCGAGGTGTTGAGAGGAGCGAGAAACTTTCATGGCTATGGGGTCAGGAATTCATGAGAAATGAGTTAACTCAACTTATCAAAATTTTGAGGTTGTCATAGATTTATGACAGTTAATCCATAAAACTCAATATTCCTTAAGACCTTGAGCGATCGCGCCACCTCAGTACAGTCTCGTCTACACAAAGTAGCAAAACTATTTGGTTAGACCATGTTCTAAAGCAAAGCGCACTAATTCCGTGCGGCTGTTCGTACCCGTTTTCACAAACAAGCGCGAGACATACTTTTCCACATTGCGAACGCTTGTAGAAAGGCGTCGGGCAATCTCCTTATTCATCAATCCTTCCGAAACAAGGTCTAAAACGCTTTGTTCTCTGGGCGTAAAATCGACCTGAATGGGGGAAGGCGTTTGAGCAATTCCGCCTGTTTTTTGAATCATGCCGCGAATTTCGGCAATTTGGCGGGCAATATCATCAAGTTCGGTAGTGCCTCCAGAGGTGGCTGTACGCCGCTCTAAAAGGTTTTTGATAATCGCCTCTAATTCTTCAGGATCGAAGGGTTTAGGCAGGTACGCATCGCACCCAGCCTGATAGCCTTGAATCCGATCCATCGTCATCCCCTTAGCGGTGAGGAAGATCACGGGTAAAGACTTGTAGCGCGAATCTTCTCGCATTTGCTTGAGAAACTGATAGCCATCGACTTGCGGCATCATAATGTCAGTAATCACCAAATCGGGCAATTTTTCCTGCAAGATGTCCCACCCTTCAATGGCATTACTGGCAGCATGAACCGTAAACCCACTGTCTTCTAAATAGGCTTGCACGGCTTCTCTCAAACCGGGTTCATCATCAACGAGTAACAATTGTGCTGACATCGATTTCCTTAGATAGCGTTGGATGGTTTTGTTTAAAATTTAACGAATTTCTGCAACGGGGAAGGATTTAGAGGTCTTTCAGATGATTGCTCAACGCCACCCACTCCGGAACGCTTAAATCCTCTGCCCGCGCTTGGGGGTTCAGGTTAAGCGCATTCATCACCTCTAGCAGGCGATCGCTCTCTACAATAGCCTTCAAATTATTGCGGAGCATCTTCCGTTTAGAAGAAAAACCCACCTTCACCA
Organism: Geitlerinema calcuttense NRMC-F 0142; assembly: GCF_030285425.1. Taxonomy (NCBI): domain Bacteria; kingdom Bacillati; phylum Cyanobacteriota; class Cyanophyceae; order Geitlerinematales; family Geitlerinemataceae; genus Geitlerinema; species Geitlerinema calcuttense. The sequence goes on from NZ_JASVEJ010000030.1 coordinate 51,397, forward strand.
GTTGCGAAAGGCGTTTGGGGTTCTCTGCAGGCGGTTCCACTAAGCGAGGGCGCAAGCGGATAATTGCCGAATCCACTTTGGGCGGGGGTTCAAATGCGCGCGCCGGAACCGTATAAACATAATCCCCTTGGGCAAGATACTGCACCCGCACTGAAAGCGCCCCAAACGCCGTTGAACCCGCTTGCGCCACTAGGCGTTGGGCAACTTCCTTTTGTACCAATAGCACGATTAACTCGTAAGGGTGGGGATTGGGATGCTCAATCGTCCCTAGCAGTTTTTCCAAAATGGGGCCGGTGATGTTGTAGGGAATATTGGCAACCACTTTATTGGGTTTTTGAAAATCGGGAAACGGTTCGAGCAGGGGAGGTAAATCGAGTTCGAGAATATCGCCTTGCAAAAGCAAGAAATTCGGGATTTTACCGAGTTTCTGACCTAATTTTCGGCACAGATCGCGGTCAATTTCAACAGCCGTTACCGCTCCAACCTGGGAGAGTAATTGCCGAGTCAAGATTCCCGTACCCGGACCAATTTCTAAAATGCGATCGCGCTGTTGTAACTCAGAAGCTTGGAGGATTTGAGCCAACGCCTTATCGCTTCTGAGCCAATGTTGAGCAAAACGCTTGCGAGGTCTAGCCGAAAAACTAGCAGAATCCTTAGACATGAGAAAACCTAAGACAAGTGGAAGATTTTTAACGAACTCTCGACGAGAGACTCATTAAAACGCAAACTGGAATTATTTGCACGTCCAATAACCAGGAGATGAACCCGTGCATTACGACATTCGCTACAAACCTGCTTTTGCAGCTATTTTTATTACTTTAAGTCCTGGCGAATCCATTACCGCAGAAGCCGGAGCAATGACGAGTATGGATGGTCGCCTGACGATGAAAACCCGCTTTTCGGGTGGATTCTTGCCCGGTTTGCTGAAAAAATTCTTTGGGGGAGAATCGCTCTTTGTCAATACGTTCATGAATCAAACGCAACAACCTTTAACATTAGTGCTTACGCAGTCTACCATTGGCGATATCGCTTGCGAGGAACTGCGCGGGCGCGAGTTATGCTTTGAACCAGGTGCTTATATTGCTCATGCTGGACAAACTCATTTAGGGGTAAAGTGGGCGGGTTTTAAGAGTTGGTTCGCTAGGGAAGGATTATTTAAGCTGCAAGTTAAAGGGACTGGACTGGTCTTTTTTGGAGCCTATGGCGGGATTACTAAACATCGCGTCAATGGTGAATTTGTGGTAGATACGGGTCATTTAGTGGCTTACGAACCGACAATTAAGATGAACCTGGGATTAGCCGGGGGATTAGTGGGTTCGATAACTTCGGGCGAAGGTTTTATTAATCGACTCACGGGAAATGGATATATCTATTTACAATCTCGCAGCGTTGATGGGTTAGTTAAATATCTGACGCCTAAGTTCCGTTAATTGATGTTTCTCGCTTGACTCTTAGATTCACATCCACTGACTTAAGGTTAGCCCAATGGAGATTAAACTTTTACATCAACCCGATAGCGCGATCGCTCAGATCCTATTAAATGCGGGTGAGGAAATTGTAGCAGAAGCTGGCAGCATGATTGCCATGAGCGGCTATATCAACACCAGCACCACTTTGAGGAGGGGCAAAGGCGGTGGGGTTTTCGGCGGTTTAAAGCGGATGTTAGCCGGAGAATCGCTATTTTTGAGTGTTTTTCGTTCGCCAACTCAGGGCGGAGAAATTTTTTTAGCGCCTCATCTGATGGGCGATTTACTCGTTTATGAGATGAAGGGTCAAGAATTAGTCGTTCAAGCAACTTCCTATCTAGCAAGCGCTTCTAGTGTAGATATTGATTTAGGCTTTCAAGGATTTAAATCTTTCTTTTCAGGAGAAGCCATTTTTTGGTTAAGCATTAGCGGACATGGCCCGGTGATTCTCACTTCCTTTGGGGGCATTTATGATATTGATGTCGCTGGAGAATATATTGTTGATACAGGTCATATTGTTGCCTTTGAAAAAAGCTTAGATTTTGAAATTACCAAGGCGGGAAGTAGTTTAATTGGAGCCTTTTTAGGCGGAGAAGGGTTAGTTTGTCGCTTCAAGGGTAAAGGAAAAGTTTACTGTCAAACGCATAATCCAGGAGCGTTTGGTTCTCGGATTGGTTCTCAACTTCCAGCTCGCTAATCTTTTAAAATAGGGTTAAAATCATGACTGAAATTGCTTATGAGATTGAGCATTCACCAGCCTATGCTTCTTTGATTGTTTTTTTGCAGGCTAATCAATCAATCTTGGTTGAGGCAGGGGCAATGGCTGCAATGGATAGCTGCATTAAAATGAAGTCTGGCATTCGCGGCGGATTGGGTAAAGGAATGGGCAGGATGTTGAGTGGTGAATCTCTGTTTATTAGCGAATTCACGGCTCAAGAAAAACCTGGTAAACTCTATATTTCACCGGGAGTTCCTGGGGATGTTCAGCATTATTATCTAGATGGCAGCAAGACTTTAATGGTGCAATCTTCCGGGTTTGTGGCAGCAAGTCCAACAGTTGAAATTAATACTCAGTTTCAGGGTTTTAAGGGCTTTTTTAGTGGCGAATCAATTTTTCTGATTCAAGCGAAAGGAAAAGGGGATTTTTGGTTTAGTTCCTATGGGGGAATTATTGAAATTCCGGTGGCTGGCGATTATGTGGTGGATACGGGTTATATTGTGGCTTTTGAAGATACGCTGAATTACGATGTAGAAATGATTGGCGGTCTATCGTTTCGCGGTTTAAAGACAGGAATTTTGGGAGGAGAAGGCTTTGTCTGTCGATTTCGCGGACAAGGTAGACTTTGGGTACAATCGAGAAACTTATATCCGTTATTAAATTTCCTCAATCCTTTTCGTCCCGCCAAAAGTAGCTAACCGATGACTTTCCAAAAACCACCCCTCAACGATTCTGCTGAAGATCGCAATCCTCCTGTAAGCAATCGCGATTTATTGATTTTATTGGGTTTGTTCCTTGGCGTAGTGGTGGGGGTGGTTTGGTTATTGGGACTTTTGGTGAATAATTTGGTTTGGTTGATTCCCACCCAGGTTGAGAAAACTTTAGGTCATCTAATTGTCCCAGCTTACGAGCGTTTGGCGCAACCGACTCCGGCGCAGGATGTACTCAATCAACTGTTACAACGTCTAGAACAGCAACTCCCTGAAGAACAGCGCCAGGAACGCGATTATCGGGTTCTCTATGTTCCCGATGAAACTGTGAATGCTTTGGCAGTCCCTGGAGATGTCATTATTATCTATCAGGGGTTAGTGGCTCAAGCAGAATCGGAAAATGAGCTAGCAATGGTGTTAGGTCATGAATTGGGTCATTTTGCTCATCGCGATCATTTGCGGAGTTTGGGACGAGAAATTTTATTTCGCGCGATCGCAGCCACGTTTTTAGGAGATTTAGGCGCGCTACAATCGGTAGCGGTTTCTGGGGTTTCGGCGATTTCGCGATCGCACTATTCCCAATCTCAAGAACTTCAAGCCGATGAAATGGGTTTAACTCTATTAAATGCGGTTTATGGTCATGCAGGAGGCGCGACAGACTTCTTTCGCCGTCTCCGCCAACAGCGAGGTTCGGGAATTGCTTTTTTATCGACTCACCCTTCTCCGAGAAATCGAGTCAACAAGTTGGAACGCTTAATTCAAGAACGCGGCTATTCTGTAGGGAAAATAAGCCCATTACCGCCAAGTTTAGTAGATTAAAGTTTGCCTGTAGGGTCAGACCCCTATAGGAAAATTAGGGAGAAAGCGAGACAATCATTAATACTTCATAAACTCGTAGCGATTTGTTGAGTCAAATCGTTACACCAGTCGCAATGCGAACGATCAAAACGCAATCAATAGGGCTAGGTGCAGGTCTGGTTGGAGTCGCGATCGCAACTAGCGTATTTCAAGTCCGCTTCCCATTTTTCAATCCCCCTTAATTGCTGACTCCTCTTCCCATCCCTCTCATTGTATGACTTTGGTTGCGGCCCTCAAGCCGCCGTTAAATGTTCGTTCTCAACCCTTTGTCGCGCCAAATAACATTATTGGTACTCTCGATACGGGGATGCAAGTTTCAGTGGAAAAGCAGGAGGGAAACTGGCTGCTGCTGAATGCACCCATCCAAGGTTGGATTTATCAAAAATCTACCGCTACAAGTTGTTCTGACTCTCAAAAGGTCTTGGCGGCGATTCCTCCAGCGAGTGACAGCAGTACGCCGATTGATTCCGGGCCGGGATTGCTGGCGATCGCTGCCGAGCAGTATCATTTAGGTCATATCGATGCGGCGATCGCGCTGGTTCAGTCCATTTCGGCCGAGAGTACAGCCTATGAAGAGGCAAAATCAGCGTTAGTCCATTGGCCGCAAAGGTGGCAAATCGCGCAAGATCAATTCTATTCGGCTCAACACGCCATTCGCGAGGGTCGCTGGCAAGATGTTTTAGATCGAGTAGAATCTTATCCCGATATTCGGTTTTGGCGAGAACGGTTAACCCCTGTTGTCCGAGAAGCCATTAAACAGCAACAACGAACTTATCAAGCCAATACTGTACAGGCGCAACAATTAATTAATCGCGAGTAGCGATCGCCAAGCGTCTCTAACTGAACTTGGCTTACTAAATCAGAGAATTTCTACCCAGAATCGTTCTAGGAGAACAGCAAATACATATTTATTAAAACGAGCACGGAGGGATTTGAACCCCCGACACCCAGAACCGGAATCTGGTGCTCTATCCACTGAGCTACGTGCCCTCAGACTAAGCTAGTATAGCACTTCTTTGGGCGAATCCGGTAGCCTCAGTCCAGCGATTAACGGAGTGAAAATTCTGTTCCCCGATAGCAACCTTGGAAAGACGTTAAATTGCGTCCGGTTAAGGCTTGGAGTTGAGGAATCATCACCGCATTCGCGAAATCGCCAGTCCATTTATGCGGAAAATCGCTAAAGGAAGTTCCCGTCCCTTCGTAGCTATACTCTTCAACGGGAATATTTTCTGCGCCTAGGATGGTTTGATCGTGGTAGCCATTGAGAATAATTTTCTCAATTTGCACGTTAGGTGCCAGGTTAAGCTGCCATTCTACAGGCTCATAGGAAGAAAGCGCGAGTACCATTGGTTGGTTTTGGCGTTCAACATTGACCCGGACAACTCCAACTTGGCGATTGTTCGCACTATGATCGGAACGCGCCTCATAAATCCCAACAACGTGTAATTCCGGGCCGCCGTTTGTGGGATAAAGGACTCCGCCAAAATCCCCAGATCCCCCTACTCCACAGGTTCCGGCGGGAAGCATGGCGGGTGCCGTTCCGGGTTTGTTCGATAAGATGGGTTCTGATGGCGGCGTGACAGACTGAGGCGCGGGTTTAAGCATAGACCAACTGACGAACCCCAAAGCCGCGATCGCGCTAGCTGTTGCGCCGATAATGGCTGCATTCACCAGATGGCGAATCGTTTGAGATTGAGGTTTTGCCAGAGTGGAGGGAGAATCTAAGCTGGCCAGTAGCGCTAAACCTTCAGGTTGTTCCAGCAAGCTTTGAATAATCGATCCTTCGCCGACGTAGAGATTGCGCGTGGTGCGATCGAGTAACAGCCAATGGCGATCGCGCCGATCGAGCTGGTATTCTGCTAGCTGGGGTTGCATTTGGCTATGACCCAGGAAGACTTGCCAAGCCGCATTAGACGCGCTGCCAATTTGCTTATCATCCTGGTAAACCAACTGTTCAACATCGGGTTCCCAGTGCCAGGAAACCCAGCGACGATTACCAGAATAGCCCAAAGATTTCTCGAATTGGGGCGGCGCACTCAACTCAAGGCGATGGATAGACTGAGACATCAAATACTTGCTCCTAGCGGGGATGCTAATACGTTTTAGGTTAACTTAGCTTTTCTCATGCAGCCAAGCTCCCTATCGTTCGTATTTCCTCTTTTCAGTCTCTTTGCGTTGAAACGGGACAAGTCTAGATTTGCTTAATTGGTTTGAAGTCTAGCGCCAGAGTCAAGGATTGAGCCAACTTCCAGCGAGTTTTTGGGCGATCGCCCCTTCAAAATGGCTCAATCTCTCTTTTAAATCAAAACCCGATTAATGAGTCACAACTTCTACATTTTGGCGGAAAGCAATTAGGGCGTGCTTACCTTGATAATTTTGCACAGACAAAAGAATAGAATCAGAAACCTCTGGAGAAACAATTGTTTTGACTTCAATATTGGTATTGTAGCCGACCATATCTCCCATACGTTTACCGTGGCTACCTTCACCTTGAACTTGATTAATCGTATAGCCACTCACATCGTAGCTTTTTAACAAGCTAACAATATTGTCTTTGAGGACGGTTTCCCCAATGATGGTCAGTAAAATAGCAGGCTGAACCGAGAGGGTTTCAGAAGACATAGAGAACTCTACTTTCTTAGGCTTAATGGAGGGGGGTGATTGATATCGCTTTGTGGTTTATCATCGCTTGTCAACGCTTCCTTACTTTATATAATACCGCGAGTTCTGTACTATCTAATTTTTATAGCTTGTTGCCAATTTCTTAAGGTTGGTAAATGCGTAGCGGTCTCAAAAAAAAGTAAGATTCGCTTCGATCTTTCCTGATGTTGGCAGGGGATCGTGGCGCGATCGCAACAATCTTACCCCTAAGTCCACAACAATTAAGGATGGAGATTCATCTCCATCCTTAACCTCTTACCCCAACGCCGACTGAGTTTGTAACTCTAGCGCCAAATTCACTTGTGTCATCCGGCGTTGTTGATCGTGGCGGATGCTGTCGTAGGTATTCCCTAAACCCGGTGCATCCCAGCGGTTGCGCTGCATATCCCAATAAGACCAAATACGGGCCTCTAGGATCTGTTCGTCCGGATCGCTGACGAGTTGTTTCATCTGCGCCAGTCGGTCAATATAACCGCCTGCATATAACCCGGCGGCGGGACTTTGGTTAGCGAGATCCAAACCGTTGACCAATTCGGTTTGATTTAACTCTAAACCCACGGCTTGGGCTTGGGCTAGCAATTCATCGTGGAACCCTTGCAGGCGACGCAACTGTAAGTCGTCCGCCTTTTCGGGAAGTCCCTTTTCGGCTGCAATTTCTCGCTTGAGAGAACTGCTGCTGACGCTGGCTACGGCGTTGGTATCGGAATAGGGAAGATGTTGGTAACTAAATGTCCCAAAATTATCTACCCCATTCCCCGGATCGACGTGCCAATAGTAGGGGGGGTTTTTGGTTCCGTTGGGTTGGCGGGTTCCTTCAGCCGCGCCAATGGCGATCGCTAAAGGCGAGTCTGAGGCCTGTTCCCACCAGCTTTGCGGGATAATTGGCGTTAGCGGTTCCGCCTCTGGAACCGGGGTTGGCGTTAGCGGTTCCCCTGCTGGAACTGGGGTGGGTTCCGGCGCAACTTCAAAACTCAAGGCGAGATCCTTCGCAGTCGGTTCATCTAGGGTGGGAACTGAAAATCTAGTCCCACAAACGGTTCTACCGCGATGGCGACGGGTTCGAGTTCCGGTTCCACTTCCACTTCTGGGAGGACTTCTACCGCGACTGTGGGGTTCAGCAGGGGTGGGTTTTCCACCATGCGGAAGTACGCCTCAACCAGAGGCATGGTAATCGCGCGATCGCTAATCCGATTTTCTGGATAAAATTCCAGATACGGACGCCGACCGATTTCCAAGTGAACGTGCGGCCCGGTAGAATTGCCCGTACTCCCTTGAGTTCCCAGGGATTGACCGAGGGTGACGTGTTGACCGATAGTAACGGCGATCGCCTCCAGGTGTCCCATAAAATAGGCATACCCAGACTCTTCGCACAGCACTTCTACGCGGTTGCCATATCCCCAGGGACTGTACTTGGTATAAGTTACAGTTCCAGTACAAGGGGAGGGAATTTCCACATCATCTCGGTCGTTACGCAATAAGGTAAAGTCGTAACTTCCTGGGGGAGTCTCATCAATCAGATAGGGAGTAGCCACTTCTAAAGGTGCAAATGCCGTTTCTGGCGGCCCTCTCTCCTCTAATGTCACATAGGGATCTTCCGAGTTGGGAAGTTCTACTTCGCTTTCTAGGGGAAGCAATGCAACAGTTTCAGAGGTTTCGAGAACGCCGAAGCTTAAACCGAACGGATCGGCTTTGGCTGAGTTTTGCATTTGAGTGACGAGAACTAAAGAAAACAGTAAGGTTAGCGCGCTTTGGGTAGAATACTTCAGCAGTAAAACCAAGTAGCGCAAGACAAACAACGAAATTCGTTTCATTTCACACCTCCTTTGTGTGAATTCGGTTAATAGATTTCAGGGGTTGAACCCTTGGGTTAGTTTTCAGATAGGACAGAAGCGATTAATTGGGTTGAAGGCGAGACATAAATCCATTGCGGACGTTCGCTGCTACTGCGTCGAAAGGTCAGCAAGGAAAGATGCAACAGTCCATCCGTTTTACCAATGGTTTCTCCCGCTTTAATCTCTCCAGAATTTCGTTCTTTTAAACCGCACAACTTGAGAAGATATCCCGGTTGCTGCGGGGTGGAATAGAGAACGCAATCGGAGGTATTTTTAACCAGAGAGGTTTCGGTTGCTAAAACAAAGTTGCCTTCAACTTCACCGCCTAGAGGGGCGACAATATTTCCTTGGTATTCTAAGGAAATGTCACCTAAACCGCCGACAACGGGATGTCCGGCTATTTTTTGACCGCTATGATTTTCCCAAATCTCTTTAATGTCGATTTGTTTGAGGTTGGGACGGAAGGTTTCGGAGGTAGAAAACGGCCAAAATCCCGATCCGGTTTGACCTGATTCTAAGCCATAACCTAAATAGCGATCGCTCTCGTAGGCGATAATTAATCGACCTTTATCGTCAGTTGGATAGGCTTCTCGCTCGGTAATGACTCCCGAACGAATCGAAGTTTTGGGTAAAATACAATAAGGCGAGCCTAAAGCTTGACGAATACTTGCTTTTTCGACGCCTTCTTTGCCTTGCAATTGGCTGATTTGCGAAAGAGTAACAGCGGCATCTTCTTTGACTATTTGCTGACAAACAGCTTCAGAAATAACCGGAGTTCTAGAGACTTGATTTCGCAATAGAATGAATGCAAAGGCAAAGCTCAGACAGGTTAAACTCACTAGGGAAATTAAGCTAGCGTGTTTTTTAGAGACTTTAAGAGTTTGAGCCAACACAATTCATCACCTCCTTAATTTAGGTTACTTTAATAGGCAAAACCTCTTGAGTTCAAACAATTAGGGTTAATAGAAAAGAATTTATGCACTTGAAGTCTATAGCGATTTTCAATCGAACCTGAATATTCTCTAACTTTCCTCGCTTTAGGGTGAGGAGAATTATGTACATTATTGAGGTCGATCTAGATAGCATGAGCCTAAGTTAGAGTCTTACTTTAACCAGACAAAACCACTTGCTCGCGTATTAAACTATCTGCATAATTTTTCTCTAAGAAAGAATGGCTAAAGAGCGAGAAGTTGCCATAAATGGGTATTTCTCAGGTTTAAACATTCCTTCTGAGATCGGTCAGTTTTTCAAGATTCAATGAAGGGGAAGCGATTCTTCGTTCATTGGAACCTCTGTCAATTGACTTCTTTATCAACATTGTAGCGGGTTGAGCAGGATTAGACCAGGATGAAGACTGCTAAAACTGCCCTTTTTACAAGAAATTTAGGTTGCTAATCGCCAAATTTCGGAAATTTCACCCTTTCTACAGCAATTTCCGAAATCTTTCGCATTGACTTGAATGATTGCTCTGAGGGAATTCTCATTATAGCAAACTGTACTCCCCAATGTTGTCTTTTAGATAACCCCTGGCTTTAGGGTTTCCAAGTCGGGAAATAGACGCTTTCAAATCTTTGAGATAGCCTTCTTAGGCCCGTACCATCAGCCGCGATCGCATAAAGCGGGCTATACTCAGATTCGGAGAAGTTAAACGCTAGTTGTTGGCTATCCGCAGACCAAACAATCTCCGTTACGCCGATTAGAGATAATCTAGGCGCAAGGTTCCGTTCTTGGAAGTTAGCCAGATTTAGAGTGTGAATCGATTGACGATTGAACTCTCCCCGAACAAAGGCTAATTGCCTACCATTCGGCGACCATTTGACTAAATCATAGGAGTCCAGTCTGCGGGTTAATTGGGTAGAAACGCCAGAATGGATATCAACAGAATAAATCGCTTGCTGTCTATCTGAAGTCATTCCCGGTTGAATGCGAGTATAGGCAATTTTTTGACTATCGGGCGACCAGGTAATTGCAACGTTATAGAGTTCCTGAGTGGGATCTTGGGTTAATTGCCTGAGTTGACTTCCTTCCGCATTGATTGTATAAAGTTGCTGGCGGGGATATTGACCCATCCAAAAGGCGATGCGGCGACTGTCGGGCGACCAAACTAGCGAACTTCCTCCAGAATTATAGAGGTTTTCAACGCGATTGCTCCGAGAATCGCGCCCGTTTGGATCTCGATTTTGGGTCAGATTGATAAGCTGCGAACCATCCACATTCATGCTATAAATATGACCCTCTTGGATAAAGGCTACCTTTTGACCGTTAGGAGAAATCGCGAGGGATAGGGCATGATTGGGCAAGCGGTCAATTTTTCGGGTTCCTTGAACGCTTGTTAGGGTACTGGTATAAAGTTCAACGCTGCCAGGTTCTTCAAGCGTGGAACCCTCGCAACTGCGTCCAAACACTAGACGTTGATTGGATGACCAAACGATTTGATAGGTTTCGACCTTGCAAAAACTGCCTTTAAAGATAGACGTGAGTTGAGAACCATTCGCCTGCATAACATACAGGTCAGAACTGCCATTTACAAACGCCAGTCGCCTCCCATCGGGCGACCAGACAATGGGTGCAGTTACTTCTGTTAATGCAGGGGTTAAATTGCGCCGATGGGAACCATCAGCCGTCATGAGAAACAGGGAATTCCTCACTCCACTCCCGCGCCCTTGAAGGGCTGTAAACACAAGACTATTGGGGGAATTACTCAACCGAGGAATGGCAAGACTCGACTTAATTGAGACGCCAGCCAGCAGTCCAACAACGAGACAGAAAGGAACAAGGCTGAAGCGAAAAGGGCGAGGCTGAAACATAGATGTGACGGAACGTTAAGCTAATCCAAAAAAGTACCCAGCTTGCAAAGTATGAACGGGCTGTTCGCTACTATACTTTTTGCTGAAATAATGCGCTTAACAATATCTCCAGTTTAGGAGGACAAATTTCAGCATGAGCATAACATCGGAAGAGCAACTCTTGCCGCGATCGCAACAAAATGAAGATTATCCCCTCTCGGCGGTTCCCCCGGAAGCCAGAAAATCGATTTGGTCGCTAGCCCCCTTACTGATGGGGTTTACCTTATATTCGGGGACTCTGTTCGCTGGGGGGTTGGTGGGGCCTCAATTCCGCTTTTTCCCAGACTTGTTGGGTCTGATTGTTGTCGGTAACTTAATTTTGGGGTTGTATGCGGCTGGGTTAGGTTATATTGCGGCAAAAACGGGTCTATCAACGGTGTTAATGGCCCGGTTTAGCTTCGGGAGTGTGGGTTCCCGGTGGGTGGATTTCATTTTAGGATTTACCCAAGTGGGCTGGTATGCTTGGGGTTCTGCCCTAATTGCAGATTTACTCAATAAGTTGCTTGGGGTTCCGGAGTCATTTAACTGGCTGACTATCCTATTTTTTACCTATTTCTTCTGCATTACCGCCTATATGGGCTATCGGGCGATGGACTGGTTGAGTCGCATCGCCGTTCCTGCCATGCTGATTCTGATGATTTGGAGTCTATCTATTGCGTCTAATGATGTGGGCGGGTTTGCAGGGCTGCAAGCGATAGAACCCTTACAGGAGTTACCCGTTGGGGCAGCTTTAACCATTATTGTCGGTACGTTTGTGTCTGGGGGAACTCAGGCGACGAACTGGAGTCGGTTTGCAAATTCTGGAAAAACGGGCTTAATCAGTACCTTAGCTGCTTTTTTCTTTGCGAATGGCTTTTTAATCTTTACGGGGGCGTTTTGCGCGTTAGTCTATTCGGGAGATTCAGCCGTGGCGGATAGTTCGGATATCGTGCAAGTGATGGTTCGCCAAGGGTTGCTGTTTTGGGGGCTGGTGTTGTTGTTCCTGAATATGTGGACAACGCAAGATAATACGATGTATGCGTTCTCTGTTGCAGGGGCGCATATGTTCCGTTCTAATAAACGGACGCTGTTTGTTCTGGGTGGAGCAACGGTGGCGTTGGTGCTAGCCTGGGGAGGGATTTACAGTATGCTCATTCCGTTTTTGATTCTGCTAGGAACGTTTATCCCGCCGATTGGGGGGATTGTGATGGCAGATTATGGGTTACATCGTCGAGAAGGGTTTCCGGCGTTGGATATCCCTCAACCTGCCTTTAACTGGGCGGGGATTTTGGCGTATATTGGGGCAAGTGCGATCGCCTATTATTCCCCAGGGATTAAACCCGTGAATGGGATTATTGCAGCGGTTCTGCTGTACTGGCTGCTGAGTAAAGTCTTGTATTCGCGTCGATAGTTATGCAAAGTCGCCAGTTTATCGCAACTGAACCCATTGGTAAAAGTGGCGAACGCGGCGAACAGCAGGTTTGGGATAGCGTACAATTGAGCTTTGCCCGACGACGGTGTTTTGGCTATTGGCGCTATCCCATTTTTTCGCAAACTGGAGAAACGCGCAAAGAACCCGATATTCTGATTTTCGATCGCGAGTTAGGGATTATTGCGATTGAGGTGAAGTCTTTGCAGATTGACCAAGTTGTAGCAATTCAAGGTCATTGCTGGATTGTAAAGGATTTTTATACGGAGACGATTAATCCCTACGAACAGGCTGAACGTCATTTGTTCGCAGTTTTGCAATATTGCGATCGCGAACCCACTCTACACCAAAAAGTCCCCGGACGGGCAATGGTGGCGTTACCTTATATTTCTCAGGCGCAGTGGCGGGAACGAGGGTTTGATAAGCTACCCAGCAATCCGCCGATTCTGTTTCAAGATGACTTACCTTGTCTGTTCAGCCGCATTCAGCAATTTCCTTGTGTTGTGTCTGCGCGATCGCCGATCGAGCAACAATGGATATTATTACAGAGCGCGATCGCAGGTACGGCATTATATTATCCCAATCAGAGCGATCGCTGGCGGCTGTATTCTCCCCAAAGTCGCGCTGATATTCTCGCCAAAACCCGCCAATACTTACACCAGCTTGATATTCAACAAGAACGCATCGGTAAAGCTATCCCTCCTGGGGCGCAACGGATACGCGGAATTGCGGGTTCTGGGAAAACGGTGTTACTCTGCCAAAAGGCGGCCCAGATGCATCTCAAGCATCCAGACTGGGATATCGCCTTTGTCTTTTTTAACCGCAGTCTCTATCATCCCATTACCGCCCAAATTGACCGATGGTTGCGCCACTTCAGCAACCAGCAAGTCGGCTATTCTCCCCAAACTTCAAAATTAAAAGTGCTTCACGCTTGGGGGGCGAAAAATCAACCCGGCTTGTATAGTCTCCTGTGTCAGGAAGCCAAAGTCTCGCGCATGGTTGTCAATGATACCAGCAGTCGCAAGCCTCAAGAAGCCCTAGCCGAAGCTTGTTGGCATTTACTCCGGGAAAAAGCAATTCCCCAGATCTTTGATGCTATTTTAATTGATGAAGGTCAAGATTTCCTCGTCAATGAGGCGTTGAAGTTCCACGATAAGCAACCTTTCTATTGGATGGCGTATCAAGCTTTACGCCCAGTGGATATCGTTCGACCGGAACAACGTCGCCTGATTTGGGCTTATGATGAAGTCCAAAGTCTAGAAAGCCTAAAATGTCCAACTGCGCGAGAAATTTTAGGCGCAGAACTCAGCCATCTCGTTACGGGCATACATCCTGGAGGAATTCCCAAAAGCGAAACGTTGAAAAAATGCTATCGCACTCCGGGTTTAATCTTAACGTTGGCTCACGCTGTTGGGATGGGTTTATTACGTCCGGGCGGAATGCTGACAGGAATGACTCAAGTTTCTGATTGGCAAGCGCTAGGTTATCAGGTACAAGGTCAGTTTTTGCCGGGACAAGAAATTACGCTGAAGCGTCCGCCGGAAAATTCGCCTAACCCTATCTCTCAATTGTGGCAAGAGGCGATTATTCATTTTCAAGCGTGTCGATTTCGTCAAGAAGAATTTATTCAATTATATCAGAATATTCTTCAAAATCTTAAGCAGGATGGATTAAAGCCCAGTCGCGATATTTTAGTGCTAGTTTTGGGTTCTAATTTTGACGCAATCAAACTTCAGGTAGAGGTGGCTAGTTTCTTAATAAGTCAAGGCATCGATGTATATCTACCAGGAACTCTAGATTGCAATATTCTGAAATCCGATCCGCAAAATAGCGATCCAAATCAGTTCTGGTGCGAGGGCGGAATTACCATTTCTCGCATTCACCAAGCCAAAGGACAAGAAGCGGATATGGTTTATCTAATCGGTTTAGATGGAATTGCTAAAAATGAGCAAGATTTGACTTTGAGAAATCAACTATTCGTGGCTTTAACCCGTTCTCGTGCTTGGGTTTCCCTCAGCGGTATTGGTCGCTATCCATTCTATCAGGAAGTGCAACAAGCAATTGCCAGCGGCGATACTTTAAGATTCACCTTTCAGCGCCCTCCTCAGCGAGAACTGCATCTCACGGTTTTGGGCGAACTCTTACAAGCTTATGCAAAGGGAAGTCGCCATTTTCCTAATCTTGAATTGGAGAAAGTTAGCCTGGTAGAGGTCGATCTAAGTGGCGCTCATTTGGTGGATGGACAGTTTTTTCAGGCAGATTTCAGCGGGGCAAATTTAGCAGGAGCGAATTTGGCGATCGCAAATTTATCTCAAGCTAACTTAAGCCGGGTAAATCTGCAAAAGTCCAAGCTTGTTGGTGCTAACTTAACTCATGCCAATTTAACCCAGGCTAACCTATATCGAGCCGATTTGAGTCATGCCAATTTAACTGGCGCTCAATTCAGAGGCGCAAACTTAGAAAAAGCGAATTTAACTGGGGCAACTTTGCGTGAGGTAGACTTGAGTGAAGCTAATCTCAAAGCTGCGGATTTTACGGATGCAATTTTGTCATAATTAATACTATAAGACAATTTAGATTAGATCGACTAATTATTACTCTAAGGTGATATAGTGCTAGAAAATGAGGTCTGCTCCCAAAATCCAAGTCTTACCCATATTTTTACTTAAATTTTGTCACCAGATTCGAGTGAATAGTCATTATTCAATATTTGACATATGTCTTTTGCTGCCTTTCCTGCAAAGCTTTTTGTGTTAATTATTCTATTTTAATCAGTGAGTTTCTAGTCAAATTAGTCGTACCCAGAGATTCTTGCGAATTTCTGACAATCTTATAAAAACTATATAGTTATACTAAGATAATAATAGATCTGGCTTAAATTGCGTTTCGCGCAATTTGTATCTCCTGCATCTAACTCTGAGGATCTCCTAGGAGGATGTAGCAGTAGGGGCGATAGTCTGGCGATTAGCCCCTACTGACTTTTTTCTCAGAAATCCTTTTCCAAAGCAGAAAGCAACAACAGGGCATCAACCCTTGGAGGTTTTTGAACAGTGGCTCATATTGCGATTATTGGTGCTGGCTTAGGCGGCTTACCCACCGCATACGAACTCCGGCATCTGCTGCCACCCCATCATCAAATTACCCTAATTTCCGATTCGCCCACCTTTACTTTTATCCCCTCCCTGCCTTGGGTTGCCTTGGGCTTCAAACCCTTAGAATCGATCAACTTTCCCTAGAAGCTTGCCTGCGTCCTTTGGGTATTCAATGGATTTGCGGTAAAGTGACCGCGATTGAACCCCAAGTTCAGCGCGTCAGCGTTGGCGACCAAACCCTCAGTTACGACTACTTAGCGATCGCAACAGGCGTAGAATTAGCCTTAGACGCCCTTCCCGGACTCGGCCCCGATAGCGGCTATTCTCAATCCGTTTGTAACCCTCCCCATGCCTTAGCCGCCAGACGCGCTTGGCAGCAATTTTTACAAAAACCCGGCCCCTTAGTCGTGGGTGCCGTTCCGGGGGCAAGTTGTTTAGGGCCTGCTTACGAATTTGCCCTGCTTGCAGATTACCAACTCCGAAAACTCGGCTTGCGCGATGCCGTTCCCATCACCTTCATTACCCCAGAACCCTATGTAGGTCATTTAGGCATTGGGGAGATGGCAAACTCAGCAGAATTGGTTAGCCAAGCAATGGTAAAACGAGGGATAGAGGCGATCGCCAATACCGCCATTACCGCCCTCGAACGCGATTCGCGAAGCGTTCGCGCAGCGTCTCCACCGGAGAATCCCTGCGGGAATCGCATTCACCTCTCGAACGGACGCAGCTTACCCTTCAGCTATACCATGCTGCTACCCCCCTTTCGCGGGCCTCAATTTCTCAAAGCCGTGCCAAAACTCACCGACAGTAACGGCTTCATCCCCGTTTTGCCAACCCATCAGCATCCGCACTACGATTCTATTTATGCCGTGGGTACCATCGTGCAATTGTCCCCCGCCGATCGAACGCCCCTCCCCCTCGGCGTCCCCAAAACCGGCCAAATGACCGAAGCAATGGCAATGGCTGTTGCCCATAATATTGCGATCGCCCTTAACGAACTCGATGCCCAACCCGTCACCCCCACCTTAACCGCCACCTGCTTTGCTGACTTTGGCAACACGGGGATTCTCTTTGTTGCCGATCCGGTTCTCCCCGATCCGCTAACGGGCAAACGCCGACAAGCTAAAGCCTTTCAGGGGCCTTGGGTCAGTTGGTCAAAAACCGCCTTTGAACAATATTTTCTCGCAAAAATGCGTTGGGGTAGCGCCGTTCCTTGGTTTGAACGCCTAGGGTTGCAATTGTTTGGTCTTTCCTTAGTTGAACCGTTACCGCCTGCATTGCTAGAAATCCCCTTTCAAAAGTTTCAGCAGCACTCTGCCCCTAAATGATGAACAAACCACTGCTTTTCCGCTTCCTGCTGGGGATACTCATTCTGTTCCTCAGCGTGCCTAGCCTACCTGCAATAGCTGTAAATCCCACTCTGGGAACGATTCGCCAGCTTGAAGAGGTTCCCGGACAAATGGTTTATCAATCTCGCCAAAACTTGCGCGATACTCAGGGGAATGTTTGGATTGCGATCGCATTTAAACGCCCAGACGATCTCCTCTATCTGCGCTTAGTTGGTTTTCCAGGAGTCGTTGAAATTGATAGAACCCAACCCCTACGCTTAATTGACTCCCTGAATCATACCCAACTTGCCAGCGATGCCTCTGCCCAAATGTTTATTGAAGGCGTTCAACCCCATATCGGACAATATGACTTGCAACCCCTCGTTTCAGAACTCAAGCCAGAGATTCCCCTTCACCTAGAATTGCCAACCGTCCAAGGGACCACCGTCATTCTCAAGCTTCCCCCTAGCTTTGTGCAAGACTGGATCGCGATCGCATCTCTGCCCGACTAACGTTCGATCAAAATAAAAATAGCCACCGCTAACACAAAATAGCCAAATCCCTTTTCGAGTTGCTTAGGACAAACAAATCGCATTAAATACGCCCCTAGCAAAATTCCGGTGCTAGCTGCCACAATAAACGATCCGACCAATCCCCACTCTAAAGGAACGTGACCCAAATATCCGGCTAATCCCGTAATCGATTTAAGCACCAAAATAATTAAAGAAGTCCCAATCGCTTCCTTCATGGGGATACCACCGAGTATTACCAACGTGGGAATCACCAAAAAACCGCCGCCAATTCCCACAAAACCCGTCAGCAGACCCACACCAAACCCTTCTAGGATAATCGCCCAACTGCCGTGTTTAGCAGGTGCGATTCCCGTAGGGATTCTCCGGTGGAGACGCTGCGCGAACGCTTCGCGAATCGCGATTTGGGAATTTTTCACCCCAGATACTTCCAACTCTTCCTCTGAGTAACTGTGCGCTTCCAAAGAAGTCGAACCTTTGCCTTTCGTAATCATCGAAAAAGAGGCAATCAGCATAATCGCAGCAAACGCTAGCAATTGAACGGTAGGAGTGACAAGGGGCAATCCCGCAATTCTCGCCCCCGCATAAGCCCCCACCATTGCAGGCGGTGCAAACAGCATGGCAATTTTAAGATTAATATTGCCTTGTCGCCAGTGGGGAATAATCCCGATCGCGCTCACTGCACCCACAATTGCTAGAGTCATAGCAAAAGCAGACTTCGGCGCAATACCCATAACATAAATCAGAACGGGTGCGGCCAAAATTGACCCGCCGCCGCCAATCAAGCCCAAACTAACGCCAATGCAAACTGCAAGGACGTGACCAATTAGCCAAATCATAATTTTAGTGCTTCTCTAAGTGCTGAGTGCTGAGTGCTGAGTGCTGAGTGGGGAAGAGGATGGGGGGATGGGGGAAAAGAGTGCTGAGTAGAAAGTGCTGTTGCGCTAGCTTCTGCGAAGCAGTGTGCTGAGTGAGGAAAGGAGTGCAAAGTTCCGTAGCTTGCACACCAAGCAGCGGTGTTCCGAG
>NZ_JASVEJ010000007.1:0-49526 GCF_030285425.1 Geitlerinema calcuttense NRMC-F 0142
CCTCCCCATCCCCCCATCCCCCCACCTCTTCTTCACGTAAGAGATCCTGGGATGGTTGGAAGCCCCGTCTCTTCAGAGCGGGGAGGAAAACCGACAAAGAGCGGCTTTAGCCGCCTACAGTCTTCAAAATGCATAGGCATAACCATCTTTTTTGTGAATGGGTTTGCAATATTTGTGGCTGATTCCAGCCACCCTCCCAGTCTTGGTGGCTATGTCGAAACTACCAGAGGCACGACAAAGAACCCGTCCTAAGTAGGAGCCAATTTTTTTGCCTGCCGTAACCGTTGCAACAACGATGTCACCCGTCTGGAAGCCCTTGTGAATTTGCACTCGTGACCGATGGCGAGTTGGAAAGCCATACTTGTTGGTGCCACACATTTGCCTACTCCCATGCCCAGTTGCCCTAATCAGCAGAGGCTGGGTTGTGAGAATCTGCAACTGCTCAACTTTGCCTACGCAGGCAGCATCAAGCCAATGGGTTTTGGGCAATCCCAAGTTGGTACGGTTGTATTTGGTCTGTCCTCCTGAGCCAGTGGTGACAGGTAGCTCTGTTCCTTTCAAAGCCTTAAACAATGCCCATCGGGTTGAGTTGACCGCTGCTGCATCCTTAAGCGGTGCTTTTGCCTGTGCCAAGATGCACTTCAGTAGGTCGGGCTTACCTGACAAAAACTCTTGGACAGGTAAATTACTCTTTGCCCCATTGCATGGCTCACAAGCCAGTGTCAGATTGGCGACTCTATCAGAACCACCTTTTGAGCGAGGCTGGATATGCTCTATCTGCAAAGGTGTATTTTTAGCTTTACAGTAAGCACACTTGCGTCCCCACTTCTCTAGCAAATATTCTCTCACCTCGTATCCTGCCAGAGTACCCTGCTGATATTCAGTGCCACTGATTTCAGGGTTTTGAATTGCTTGGGTATCAAACCGGACTAACTCTTGTGAGATACCTGCAATGGGTGCATAACGGCACAGTCGATTAACCCAGGTCAGGGTAGTTTTGACCCGATGCATTAGAGACGGGGCTAACCATCCTTCGGCACGAGCGCGGTTGAGAAACCGAGGGGCGCGGTAACGGGTCTTGCGATTGCGCCTTGCCCGCCGCAGTTGGCGACGACCCAGCAATGCATCTTTGATAGCTTGCCCCCGGTGGGTAAGCTCCGCTGCCCAGATCACCTGTGAGCCATTCAAAATCGCTAGCCCAGTGGTTCTTGAGCCTGGGTCAATTTTTAGCTGTAGTGGTCGGACTTCGGCTTTTACCTCCTGCTTCAAAATGATGGTGAAAGGATATTGGCGGAACACCGCAGCCTTTCCCTGATTGAGTAAGCGCCGAGCCTCTCCCGGATGTACCGGATTGAGCCGTTGCTTATTGGTGTCTAGAACAAACACAAAATTGGACATTGGATTCTCCGTAGAACGGGTAATGGGTTCCTCGCCAAAGTTTTCAAGGCTTGTTGGGCTAACGGCACTGTCTACATCCCAGCTTCAACTGTTTAACCGTTAACGACAGAGCTACAAACTGGAAAGCATTTGTAGGTGTCATGACCTCAAAAACGGAGTTAGTTAAGACTGAGGCTGGTCAGCTATTCTATTGGAGAGGCATGAAGCCCCGTCTCTTTAGAGCGGGGTGCTGACTCCATCTGCTCGGTTTGCGTCTCACCCTGGGCGTTTACCCAAATGATTTGAGCAATTTGGCGGCGACGGGCGATCGCGCGAACTTCTTCGGCGGATCGATCGGGGCCAAGTTCCACTTCTACGCGGTTCTCCGGTTGGCTGCTGCGGAGTTGATGGGCGTAAGCAAAGGCGGCGGCGGTGGCTTGGGGGGTTTGAGCCGCCACAATGCAGTCGCTAATGGGCAGATGTTGAGGGAGGCGATCGCTATTGAGGAGCGTGTAATGCAAGTCTTCTATATTGAGACAAAAGCCAATTCCAGGGTAGGTTTTGCCTTGGGGATGATAGGTTCCGAGCAGTTGGTCATAACGTCCGCCTTGTCCTAAGACGCGCGCCTCGCTACCGCTGACCACTTCAAATACAATCCCCGTATAGTAATCAAAGGTTTGAATTAAGCTCAGATCGAGAATAATTTGAAGGTCTGGGTTGGGGATGCGGGCGTGGAAGTCTTGGAGCAGATCCACCAGCGTTTTCAGGTTGTTCACCGCTTCCTGTTGCGCCGGATCGAGAGAAAGCTGGGAGACTTTTTGCAACACATCCGCCGGAAGCCCGCGCAAATCAAACAACTGTAAGGCTCGTTCGCGCAGTTGGGGTTCTAGGGGAAGGGTTTCGAGGGTGGTGCGGTCTAAATGAGCGATCGCTGTTCTCACGGTTTCCCGCAGATGGGGGGGAAAATCATTGAGGAGCGATCGCGTTAAGCCTGCTTCTCCTAAGACTAAATGACAGGTGCCGATCCCGCAGAAACGCAAGCACTCGCCAAGTAACAGCAAAATTTCTGCATCAGCCAGCACTCCCGCCCCGCACAGCAGTTCTACACCCGCTTGGTAAAACTCTTGCTGGCGACCGTGAACGCCGCGCTGCGATCGCCGAAACACATTGGCATTGTAATACAGCCGTCGCGGGTAGGACGCATCGTTGAGATGCATAATTGCCGCTCGCGCAATGGAAGCCGTCACCTCCGGGCGCAAGCCCAAAAGTTCATCCTCAGTATCAATAAGTTGGATAACCGTGGAACGTTCAATCGCTCCACCTGCCATCAGGGTGTCTAGTCGTTCGAGGGTCGAAGTAATAATCCGGTGGTAGCCCCACTGGTGAAAAACCTGTTGTAAGCGCTTTTCAATCCAGCGTTTTTGGGCAACATCCAACGGTAGTAAATCTCTTGCCCCGACGGGGGATTGATAGACCATTACTTTTTCTTGCCGCCAATCTTAATGCCAAAAATGGTAATGCCACCATCATCGCCTTTTTTGTTCGACTTTCCACCAGACTTGCCAGAATTTGCTGCTTTTGACGCGGCTTTTTGGGCGGCAATTTCCATCTTCTTCTGGACTTCAAGCGCTTTGGGATCTTTGGGATTGTGCTTTAAGGCCTGATTAATATGAACCTTCGCCATCGTGCTTTGGTTCTGTTTGAGGTAAATTTCGCCCAGCAAACTATGGCAACTGCTATTACTTGGTTCTAGCTTGAGTGCATCCCGCAACTCTAGAATCGCCTGAGCTAAATTCCCTTTACTCATTAACTCTTCAGCCCGACGATAGTATTGATCGACTGGCGTCACCTTGGGAGGGGGTGGGGGCGAAGGGGGGCGCGTCATCGTGGGCGGTGCAGAGGGTGCCTTTCTCGGTTGAGTCGGTTTTTCGCCTCTCCCCACCTTCAGGGTGAGATAAATCAGATTGAGTTCGCTCAATTCGCCCGTAATCGCTTGCATTCGAGCGAGCGATTCATACTGTTGTTGAGCCAACTTTTTAACAGACTCTTTATACGTTGCTTCAGTATCTGGTGCATGAGCCAGCGTGCGAGACAGTTCGCTTTTGAGTTCAATCGTTTCGGGCTGCTGCGAAGCCTGTTGTCCCTTTAAGCGAAGCAATACCGCGTGTTCTGCCCGTTCTTTATCTTGAGAGAGTTTTTCGTAAGCTGGATTGACGAGCTTGGATAGAATTTCAGTCGCTAATTGTTTATCCTCATCGCTAGCCGTAGAGCGGCTATCGGGATGAAGGGTTTTTGCAATCAGCATGTACCGCTTGCGGATCTCCTTGCTATCCGCATCTACGGGTACTCCCAATACAGCATGATGGTCAATAAAATCAAACCTAAACAGTCCCTGTGTAATTTGGAATGACATCTTGAGGTCGTCCCACTTCCGAAGTTCTTATTGCTGATTGATTCTAGTGTACTTCGCTTAACTTAGCGATGCTTGACTGGAACTACCTAAATGTTGTCGTATTTTTCTAGCGAGATTGTGGCCAAGTTGACAGAGCGGGCGTTTTTCCTAACGCATCGCTGAGACTCTGATGAATTTTACCATTGGTAGCTAAGATTCTTCCCGAACGGATCTCGATCGGGCCGCCATCGTAGGCGGTAACGCTGCCCCCAGCTTCTTTGACGAGAACAATTCCGGCGGCGATATCCCAAAGCGATAAACCGCGCTCCCAATAGCCATCTAAGCGCCCGCACGCCACATGAGCTAGGTCAATAGAAGCCGATCCGCTGCGTCTCACCCCTTGAGTGAGGTGAGTGAGGTAACAAAATTCGGCGTAATTATTATCGGCCGTTTCGCGGCGGTCGTAGGCAAAGCCCGTGACTAATAAGCTTTTACTGAGTTCTGAGGTTTGAGAAACGCTGATGGGACGGCGATTGCGCGTTGTACCGCAGCCCTGAGCGGCTCTAAAGAGTTCGTTATGGAAGGGATCGAAAACGACGCCAACTTGCGGTACGCCGTCAATTAACAGCCCTACAGAGCAGGAAAAGAAGGGGTATTGATGGGCGTAGTTGGTGGTGCCATCGAGGGGATCGATTGCCCAGAGAAAGGGGTTGCTGTGTAAGTCGCCCAGTTGCCCAGATTCTTCGGCAAGAATGGCGTGTTCTGGAACGTGACGCTTCAGCACTTCTAAGATGGTTGCTTCTGCGGCTTTATCTGCTTCGGTGACTAAATCGCCGGGGCGACCTTTTTCGGTAATGTCTTCTAATTTTCCCAAATGATTTTGTAAAACGGCTCCTCCGGCTAAGGCGGCTTCGGTGGCAATGTCCAGAAGTTGCAATAATTGATTTCGATCCATAAATCGGGATGAGCGTTTTCTATTGGTTGCGTTGGCGAAATTCAGCAGGTGTAAAGCGTAGGGGGTTTTCGGGGTTCCAAATTCCTACACCCATGAGTCTTGCCCATTCTTGTGCATCGGCGAGACGCTGGTCATACTGAGTATTGGGAGAACGCGAAATGGCGATCGCCAATCCCGCTTTCACCAGTTCCTCGTTCAGCAATTTTCCATCTTGCCACACATAGACCAACTGACGCTGATAGGCATCGTGGGTTTGTTGGTCAAATTCTAATAAAATGGGTTGAGATCCAATCCAAGTTTTCAGTTGGTTCTGTGCCTCTATTCCCCAGGGGAGTTGCTGCAAGTCAGGTGCATCAATGCCAATTAATCTGACGCGCCTGGGGGTGGCGTTGGGTTGGCTGGTATCAACGACTTCTAAGGTTTGAGCGCTTACCACTTGTTTAACCAGTACAGGCGTTCCCGCTACTGGCGTTACGGTTTGACATGCCACTAACCCGATGCAGAGGATGATTAAGGCAAGTAACTGGGAGAACACCTGATGGCCGATCGGTTTAATCTTCATCTAGGGGTAAGCCGACTTTGACTTTACCTTTGCCAAAATAACGACCAAATTGGAGTTCGTAAACTTCGTCTTCGTCTTGGGTTTCAACTTCTAAGTCGGAACGAGGATAGCTCACACACAGTAAGGCGTAACCTTGTTCTTGGAGTTTGGGCGATAAACCCATTGCTTCTGGCTGGTAGAGTTTTCCGGAGAGAACGCGCACGGCGCAGGCGGTACAAGCACCATTACGACAAGAGAAGGGTAATTCAACGCCTTGGTTTTCGGCGCTATGAAGAATGTAGCGGTCTTCGGGAACCTGAACGGTGTAGAAAGTATCGTTGGTGCGATCGTGTATCTGGACAGTGTAAGTCTGCGGCATCGTCGTTTAGGGAGTAGATATGCTGCTGCACAGTTTAGTGTAGCAGTCTGCGATCGCGATCGGGTCCCCCAAACGATCCTGAATTCACGAACATACACGCTTTTTTCTAAGCTAACAGTTAAGGCGGGAATTTTAGGGTGGGTTTCAATGGATTGGAACTCTTCCTCAATCTTGAGTTTCCAAAATCGCAACAGCACGCCAGAGCTGAACTGAGCTATTTAGAATTGCGGCAGTATCGTCATTGATTGAGGACTCGATCTTAAAATGAATACTCAAACTCAAAGTTTAGTCCGTTTTCTTTTATTCAGTTTAGTGGCAGCGAGTGCGATCGCCTGTCAGCCAGAGGAACCAATTGCTAATACTCCCCCAGTTCATTCTCCCGGTAACTCGATCTCAGATGGACGCGGGATTTATCAGAGCGATCGCTTTGATTTTCAGTTTAGTTATCCCAGTGATGAATTTACCATTGATGAGACGCTGACTGCACCTAATAATGGCGCGGCTTCTTCCCTCGCAACGGTGGATATTTGGACGAAAGAACATGCCCAAAAAATTAAATCGGGTGCTTATGAAGGAGGGGCAGAATACCCAGCCAATGTTAGCATCACGGTTTCTGAGAATCCTCAAAACTTATCCTTACGAGCTTGGGTAGAACAGAGCAATCAGTTTTCGATTACTCGCGATTTTCAGGATACAACCGTGGCTGGACAAAGTGCGATCGCGTTTCAATCAAGCGGCTTATACGAAAATGATCATCTTGTCTTTGCTAATCCCGATCGGTCTGAGATCGTTACGGTAACGTTTTCTAAGATTGATTATGGCAATCACGACGCAACCTATCAAAAGGCATTTGAACAGGTGAAGCGCTCGTTTACCTTTGTTAAGGGTTAAGCCGAGGTTTCGCGATCGCCTTTTTCCTTTAAATGCTGCTGGAAAAACTGCATCAGCTTTAGCCACGCATCTTCAGCGGCGGAAGGATTATAAGAGGAGCGTTCGTGACAGAAGAAGCCATGATCGGCATCGGGATAAAACTGCAAGGTGTATTCTTTATTGAGAGCTTTTAGGCGAGATTCAATTTGTTCAACTCGTTCGCGAGGAATAAACGGATCGCGTCCGCCAAAGAACAAATGCATTGGGACTTGAATCTCCGTCATTGCCTCGATCCACTCATCCAAAACCATCCCATAAAAAGGTGCAGCCGCAGCAATTTCATTGGAAAACTGGCAAGCGCACATAAATGTTAATCCGCCTCCCAAACAGAAACCCGTGACGCCGATCCGATCGGGTTCTACATCGGGAAGCGATTTAACATAGGCGAGGGTGGCGCGAATATCGTTGACTACGGCTTGGTGGAAATCTAGACGATACATTGTCGCCATTGCTGACTCCACTTCGGCATATCCAAACTTGTTGTTAGGTAATTCGCGGTAATACAGATCCGGCGAGAGTACCACATACCCCTGTTTGGCTATTCGCGTTGCGATTTCTCGGATATGTGCGGTTAAGCCAAAGGCTTCCATCAACAACACAACAGCAGGCTGGCGTTTGTGCTGAGAGGATCGACAGAGGAAGGCTGGCATTTGTCCATCGGGTGTGGAAACCAGGATATCTGTTTGTTCGATTTGCACGGTGTTTTCGTCCCCTTTCTAGCTAGATTCTGTAGTACATCTTTGACACTTGTAGTACGATGCATTATCCTAAAGAAAGATGGGCGTTTGGCAGAACGAGGATGCACCGGACTTTTAATCTGGATGAAGTAGGTTTGACTCCTACAGCGCCCCCCAATCTTAAGCCCCTGTGAGTTGGTAGAGGTTTTTGATGAATCCAACGACACCAGAAGCTGCGATCGCCATTCAACAAGAACTCCGCAAACAGGTGGTAATGGCAGACGACTTTAAGCCACTGCAAACCGTTGCTGGAGTAGATGTTGGGTTTGAAGAAGGCGATCGCATTGCGTGTGGGGCGATCGCCGTTTTGCGGTATCCCTCCCTACAAATGCAAGAATCCCTCGTTATCCGTCGCCCAACGCCATTTTCCTATATTCCGGGGTTGCTGGCGTTTCGGGAAGTCCCCATCATCCTAGAAGCACTGGCTAGCCTGAAAAGCCCCCCGGATCTTCTGCTGTGCGATGGGAATGGCTACATCCACCCTCGTCGCTGCGGGTTTGCCTGTCATTTAGGGGTTGTCAGCGGTTTACCCGCTATTGGCGTTGCCAAAACTCCCTATATCGGAAAACACGAACCGCTAGGGGCAGAACGCGGTGCATGGCAACCGATTTATGATGCAGGGGAGATCGTTGGGGCGGTTGTTCGCACCCAGGCGAACGTTAAACCCGTGTATGTCTCAGTTGGACATCGTATCAGTTTAGAAACTGCGATTGAGATTGTCCTGAAATGCGCGCCGAAATATCGCCTCCCGGAAACAACGCGTCAGGCGGATCGGCTTTCTAAAGGGCGTAAAACGCCAGTCTCTTTGCAACCTTAAGCGATCGCCATGAATGAAAGCAAAAACGCGCATTTAGTCAAAATCAGCAAATACCTCAGCAAGCATCTGCGCCATACGCCAGAACGCTTAGGACTCACCTTAGCACCTGGCGGTTGGGTAGAAGTTGAGACGCTACTCTCCGCCTGTGCTAGCCATCAATTCCCCATTTCTCGCGCCGAATTAGAGACAGTGGTGACGACTAGTGACAAGCAACGGTTCGCCTTTAACGAAACCAAAACCCGCATTCGCGCTAACCAGGGGCATAGCGTGGCTGTAGATTTGCAACTCGAACCCCGAACCCCTCCAGAGCTGCTTTACCACGGCACGGGAGAGAAATCTGTCCCCACCATTTTGCAATCTGGACTGCTGAAAATGAGCCGCCATCACGTCCATTTATCCGAAAACGTCGAAACTGCCCAAAAGGTGGGAATGCGCCACGGTAAGCCTGTAATCTTGGCTATTGATACGGTTGCAATGCAGGAAGCTGGGTTTTCGTTCTACCGTTCGGATAATGGCGTTTGGCTTGTTGATGAGGTTCCACCCCAGTATCTTAGGGTGCTGAGTGGGAAGACAGTGCTGAGTAGAAAGTGCTGAGTGCTGAGTGGGGGAAGGAGTGCAAAGTTCCGTAGCTTGCTTCCGCGTAGCGGTGTTCCGAGTTCCGAGTAGGGAAGAGGATGGGGGAAGTTAGTTCCGAGTAGGGAAGAGGATGGGGAGATGGAGGGAAAGGAGTGTACTCAGGGGAGTAGATGATGAAGTTATGTCGCTTTGAGGATATTGGGGAATTTTGGCAGGAGGCGCAGGGATATTTGCTAGAGAATGAGGCAGAACATAACCTGTTGTTAGGGATATCGCACGCCTTGTTGCACTATCCAGAACGGTATCCCGATCCAGCTTATTTGGCGATCGCAAAACGCCACAACCATATTCTAGGGGTGGCAATTCGCACGGCTCCTTATAAGCTGGTGCTATCCAAAGTCCGAGATTTAGAGGCTTTAAGGCTGATTGCTGAAGATTTGCAGGGCGATCCGGTGCAACTTCCGGGCGCAGGCGGCTTAATTCCAGAGGTGGAAGCCTTTCGGGAAATTTGGCAAACTCTTACTCAGCAAACCTCTCGGCGGGTAATGGATCTGCGGATTCATCAGCTAACCCAAGTGGAACCTGTGGCGAAGGTTGGGGGTTATCTGAGATTAGCGACAGAAGGCGATCGCCCTTTGCTCTTAGATTGGTTTACCACATTTGCCTCAGAAATTGGCGAAATTGTCCTGCAAGATGCGGAAGCCTCCGTCACTTCTGGCTTAAAGCGACAAAGCATTTACCTTTGGGAAGATGGTAAACCTGTTTCCTGGGCGAGTGGTAGCCAATCTTTACCCAAGGCGGCGCGTATTGGGCCAGTTTATACGCCGCCAGAGTATCGGCGCAAGGGGTATGCAACCGCCTGTGTAGCAGCGTTGAGTCAGCAGTTTTTAGATCGCGGTTGTCACAGTTGTTTTTTGTTTACCGACTTAGCCAACCCAACCTCTAATCATATTTATCAGCAAATTGGCTACCGCCCCATCTGCGACTGGCGCGACTATGCGTTTATTCCCAAGACGTGAGAGAGATGGCGAACTTAAACCAATACGATTATTATTTAGTGCTGGATCTGGAGGCGACTTGCTGCAACAACGACAGCATCAAGCGCCATGAGATGGAAACGATTGAAATTGGTGCGGTGATGGTGGAAGCCAAGGATTTAAAGGTTGTTAGCGAGTTTCAGACCTTTATTAAGCCTGTACGCTATCCCGTGCTGACAGAGTTTTGTCAATCTCTGACTTCTATTAGCCAAGCACAGGTAGACGGAGGGCGGAGTTATGGGGAAGCGATCGCACATTTGCAACAATGGCTTTCAAACTATCCTAATGCTGTCTTTGGTTCCTGGGGAGATTACGATCGCAAGCAGCTTCAGCAGGATAGCAAATATCATCAACTCCCGTTTCCGATCGCTTTTCCCCATGTGAATCTCAAGCAACAGTTTAGCAGCGCCCAAGGTTTATCCAAACGTTACGGAATGGCGCAAGCGTTGGAAATGACGGGAATTGAACTGGAAGGAACCCACCACCGGGGAATTGATGATGCTCGAAATATCGCTAAGTTATTGCCATTTATCCTAGGAAGACAGGCTTTAAAGAGATGACCGATATCCGCCAACTCTTAAATCAGATTGCCAGCGCTGAAGCACAATTGCAATCAACTCAATTTCTCGCACCCTGCGTTAAAGGGGGGAAAATTCGCACTTCTGTAGCAGGGATGGTGCATACGTTTGTACCGCAACCCCGACAGTTTCAGGGGTGGGGAATTTTTCAGCCTGTGAATTCAAGTCTGGCTCAGTTAACCGAGGAGGCGGAGTTACCCCAAATTGCGGCTTATTTGCAACATTTTCCAAAGTTGCGCTTGCGTTTAGGTTATCGCTTGCAGGAGCAAACTTGGTTAGCCTATCCGGTGAATGAGGCGGATATGCGCCAGCGGTTTCAGCAGGTGAAGCCTGTGGTGGTGCATTTGGTGACGGAAGGGGTCGCGTTTGAGCAGGTTATTGGGCGCTGGAATGGGGCTTTCTGCTGGTTTGACGAAATCGACCGCCGCGACGATCCCAGCATTGCAGAGGGCTTGCAGGCGGCGCTCAAGCAACTAATGGGAGTGGAAGAGTTGCAGTTTAAGGGGATAACGCCGGAAATGCGATCGCTCTACGAGTTAGTGGCGCAACAAACGGAAGGGTTTGCTCAACCCCAACAAGATGAACGGCGCTTGCGCCAAGCGTTGAAGCGAGGGGGAGGAGAGTTACAGCAATTCCAGGATCGCGGCAACTACTGGACAGTTGACTGGGTGACTACAGATGGAGTCCATCATACCAGCGCGATCGCCAAAGGGGATTTGACGGTGGTGAGTTCTGGGATTTGTTTAAGCGGGCGCGATCGCGATTTCGATCTGCAATCATTAGTTGGGGTAATGGAACAACAGGAGGGGTGAGTATGTTTCTGCACGAACAACTTTACCGCAGCCATACCGCGATGACAAAGCTGAAAGCTTATCCGGTAACGCTTTGCGGTGCGGGAGCGCTAGGTGCAAATTTGGCGGAAAACTTGGCGCGGGCGGGTTTTGGTAAGCTAAAGGTTATCGATCGCGATCGCATTGAGGAACGTAACCTCTCGACTCAACCCTACTATCGCTCGGATGTGGGGGCGTTCAAAGCGAAGATTTTGGCAAACCAACTCTATCGTGCCATTGGGACAAAGGTAGAAGCAGAAACCCAAGAGTTAACCGCAGACAATGCGGCGAAGCTGTTGAAAAACAGTCAGCTTATTGTCGATGTATTTGATAACAGTCCCTCTCGCCAAGTGTTGAAAGATTATGCAGAACGTTCTGGCGTTCCCTGTCTTCATGTTGGCTTATCGGCGGACTATGCTGAAGTTATCTGGAATTCCGTTTATCGCGTTCCTTCCGATGCCAATGATGATGTCTGCGACTATCCCCTAGCACGGAATTTGGTGCTGTTAGCGGTAGCCGTCGCCAGCGAGGAAATGATCTCGTTTATTGCCACTGGCGAACAACGCCATTTTACGATTACCTTGAAGGATCTGGCAGTGCGATCGCTGATTTTCTAAAGATTTCAATGGGGTTTAATGTCCCCGAAATCTCCAAAACTAAACTCTGTGTTTGTAGGAATAGCGATCGCGCATGAGCCAATCCCAAGCCGAAAGAAGCTGGTATAATCATCAACCCCTTGAAGAGCGAAAAACTTGGTATAGTGCGGTTGCACAGGCATATAACCGCGTTAGACCGCGTTATCCGCAAGGGTTAGTTGAGCGTGCGATTGAGTTAGCGCAACTCCCGAACCGTGCAAGGCTTCTAGAGGTTGGCTGCGGTCCTGGAACGGCTACCCCCTCATTTGCTCAATTCGGGTTTTCAATGGTCTGTTTGGAACCCAGTCCAGATGCTTACCAACTGGCGCGAGAGAACTGCAAACCTTATCCCAATGTAGAAATTGTCAATACCACCTTTGAAGAGTGGACGCTAGAACCTGGGTATTTTGATGCGATCCTTGCAGCGACTTCTTTTCATTGGGTTTCCCCAGAAGTCGGTTATGCTAAAGCAGCCTCTGCACTGCGAGATCGGGGTTTTCTAATTCTGCTGTGGAATATGAGCCTGCAACCTGCTTATGAAGTTTATCAGGCGTTGGATGCGGTGTATCAGACTTACGCGCCTTCTCTTGCAGGTTACGAAACACCGGAAAAGCAGCAGGAAAGTTTAGACAAGTTTGCCCAAATTATCCTCAATTCCGGTCAGTTTGGCGATCTGGTTTCGGAGCAAATGCCGTGCGAAGTCACCTATAGTATTGAGGATTACCTGGCACTGCTGGGGACTTATTCGCCTTATATTGGCTTAGAACCTCAGCAGCGACAGGAGTTATTTCAAGCCTTGGGAAAGGAACTAGAAAACACTTGCGGCGAGAAAGTGAAGCTATCTTATATTTCAGCGTTTCAGATTGCTCGAAAAGTCTAGCTATTCCCGCTACCAATCTTTATCCCACAGGTCGATAAGTTTCTAGCTGCTCTTGAGCCGCAGTGACTTCAGCCAGATACTGTTGGGACTGGAGGTGGTGATTTTCCAAAAGTGCGATCGCCTCTGCTTCTACTTCCTGTTTTGCTCGTGCTTTCAACAACTCATCAAATAGACGTTGAAATCGTCCAATATACTCATCAATTTGCTTTCTTGCTGTATTAAAATCTTCATCAACTTGTTTAAACACTATTCGCTCTAAAAGTCTCCGATTCCTGACTACCTGCTCGTCAATTTTTCGACAAATTGCCTGATAAGTTTCTCTTAAATCAATTTCATAATAAGAAATTGTTTCTTGATAAGGGACTTCAACTTTATACACTTCTTCTGACAAACAGCAACCTGTGGTTCTCGTTTCTTTCCGAAATCTACTAAACACTTCTTGTTGATGCTGAACCTTAGCATCTATACCTGCAAACTCAAATTTAGGAAACAGGATCGGACTGGGTTGTATATTTACCTCTAGGCTATCGCCCAAATAACTTGAAATTTCATTAGAAACGGCTTGAATATCTCTCTGAATTTCTCTGACTAATGTTTCGCGGATTTCTGTTCCCT
The DNA here is from genome assembly GCF_030285425.1 of Geitlerinema calcuttense NRMC-F 0142. NCBI lineage: Bacteria > Bacillati > Cyanobacteriota > Cyanophyceae > Geitlerinematales > Geitlerinemataceae > Geitlerinema > Geitlerinema calcuttense. The sequence continues at coordinate 13,280 of NZ_JASVEJ010000007.1, forward strand.
CTTGAACTAATTGGTCTTGAGTATTCAGCCAAAAACCTTGAATTAAAGGAGTACAGTATTGATTAATAATTTGACTAACTTCCTGAGCTTTTTCTAAATTACTTAATCTAATTCTATAAGGCTCGCTTTCTAAACGATTTTGGAGGAAGTCTTGAACACTTGTAAATACTTCAAAAAATTTTTCAAGTAGGTTTTGATTTTTTTTAGTAGTTCTGGGTTGATTTTCTTGGAGTTTTTCTATTTTATCAATCTCTAGTTTGATTTCAGTTTTAGCAGTTTCAGCAAATTGATTAATTCCTTCACCGAACTTACTCATAAGTTTTTCCTTTTGGTTTTCGATGGACTTTTTTACATCTCTAACTTTTTTTTGTGATTCCTCAGAGCGTATTTGATAATCTCGCTCTTTTTGTTGTAATTCCTCAACAGCTATCTTCCACCCTTTGATTTCAGTAGCGATGGCTTCTTCAGTAGATTGGGCTACTTTATTGAATTGAGCTAAAACATCGTCAAGTAAATTCCATCCTGAATTTTTGACAATTGTTTGTAAGACAGAATCTTCAATTGTTTTAATTCCGCTATCTAATAAGGCTTGGGGAGCAATGTCTTTCATTTTAGGAACAACCAGTTCCCCATCCTCATCTTCTTGAATATATCGACCCAAGAAAAACTTCTTGAAATCTGACTTATGTTGATCGCTAGCTTTTTTCTCTTGAATGAGTTTAGCTAATAATCCTTGTAAGGAACTGACTGGATAAATTTTAGGCTCTTGTACTCCAAAGCCTACCAGCGCTTTATTCAATTCTTGAATAACCTCTTCAATTGGGCGATCGCGCTCAGATTTTCGGTCTATCTTGTTAAGAATAAAATACATTTTGCTAGAACTCTTTAACAAAGATTCGCGACCCGATTCGCTGATAACCTTTAATAGCTCCTCGTTCGTATTATCCTTAAATGAGGTATAATCCAGAACAAACAATATAGCATCGCAAGTTCTCAAGACTTCCAACGTTGTCTGCTTGAGAGCCACTGTATTAAAATTAGCTGATTCCCATTCATTTGGCCCCGGCGTATCGATGAGCCTAAAGCCAGATAAGGCGGAAAGTTTGCTAATGGCTTCAATGGGATGCTCTAGAACAAAGTATTCTGTATTATTCTGGTTTTGAGTTGCTCGTATTTGGCGAGTCCGTTCCAGAAAAACTTGCTGAATGGCTTCAGGTTCTCCTTCAGCTAGTACAACGGGTTTGCGTTCACCTTTTTGATGTTCTAGAAGTTTAGGATTTTGACTAGAATCAATTGGACGGACTTCAGTGCGACAAACTGTACAAGACTCGGTTTCACTCGCCAATACATCAGCACCAATCAAAGCATTAAGAAAGGTACTTTTACCAGCTTTCATTGCTGCAATCACCGCAACCTGATATTTTTGCTTTTCTAAAGCGCTCAGTGCTTTCTTTAAATCCTCTTCAACACCCTGTAAGCTGCTTTTGTTGATTTCTTGCAAGTATTGCAAAAGCCGTTTCCCTAGCTCTTGTGTTTGAGTATAAGTTGCTTGGAATTCTTGAGCCGACATTTGCTTGTAAACTTTTTTCACGGGTAAAGCCTCTGAATTTAGGTTAGTTATTTCTAGCAGTTCTTGATTTTGGCGATCGCCCTTAAGCCTTCTTACTTCCGCAGCAATCAAAACACGGGCATAATAATCGCTTGGAATCTGGATTGATTCCGCTTGAAGCTGACGCAATACAGTATTTGTTAATTCGACTGCTGCCACAAATTGCTTAAGCGCTGCTTCAGTGGGTTCGCGATCGATCGCGTACATTAGCTCGATTAAATCATGTTGTAACCTCAGAGCTAAACGCAAGCCGCCTTTCTCAATCTCATCTAATGCGCGTTGACGGGTGAGGTCAAAAATCTGCTTTTTACTTTCATCTGCTAGCTCGTAATAACGCTTTTCTAGGGCAGAATACTTATTAGTCAGTTCATTCGCCACCGTTCGGTGGTGTTTCGCTTTTTGGCGATCGCTCTCTCCTATCGCATGGGTAGTCAGCGCCCCAGCGACAGCCCCAACTGCTGCACCAATTGCACCAAAAATCAAAGGGATGATAAAAATCATAGGGTTATTCCGAGGGAAGCAAGGGTAGCTGGGAACTGAGAAGCAAAGGGCTATCATCTGAAGTTAGCCCTAATGATTGCGCGATCGCGATCGACTCCAGGTAGTGCTTCAATGTGCCTTCTGTTCCTGGCTCAAGGGGTCTATTTGTCAGCATTTCATTTACTTCTTTTGCTTTTGCAAGAAATGCTAGATTTTTGTGGTGATCGTCGATTAGTTGATCCTCAATCTCCTGTAGGCGGTTAAGTTCCTGCTGGGTTAAAGATTGATAATAGGCTCTAACTGCTTGTTTGTGATTGTCCAGAATTTTGAAAAACTCAGCCACCATTCCCGCCGCCCCCACCACAGCCAACAAGGGAGCAGCGGCGGTGAGTGCGATCGCAATGGGCGGACAAGCAGCCGCTACAGTCGTGACCGTCAAGGCTGTTGTTCCCCCAACGGCACCCCCAATAGTCGTCTGTTTCAGCGTTTGAGAAATCGCTTCTTCTGTGGATATTTCGCCCCGGACTACCCGTAGAGCATTGTCCAGCATTGAAAAGGGTACAGTGGTGACAGCACCAATTGCAGCCCCAACAGGAGCCGCTTTCAAGCCTGCTTTAAACGCCCCTGATAAATTGTCAAAATGCCACTTTGCATTTAATTGGGCTTGCTCTTGGAGGCTCATAGGGCGATCGCCACGAGCCATATTAGCTTTAGCATCTTCCCATTTGAGATTATCAGGACTGCTAGCTCCGCCCTTGCTGTGGGGTTGAATATGGCTAGCGTGTTTATCCTTGAGATAGTTTTGAGTATTTGCTCCCGCAGATTCGCTGTTAGTCCCCACTCGTTGACCTGGGGGAATTTTATCTAACATCTGTTGGGCCTCGGTTCCAGACCTTGTAGCGTCACCGGGTCGAAGTCCACCTTGGTATAATCTACGCTCTACATTTGGAGGTAGATCGCTGAGTTGAGCGTGATGAACCTTTGTCGTTGCTGCTGCATTGATCGCAGCATTAGATTGAGTCCGATCCGGCTCGTTTGCCATAGTATCAAAATTATCTAAGTATTCGTCTTGAGTCTAGCTCAGGCTTCAATGGATTTGGCAAATGAGTGGAACTACAGCCGCTTTAGACCAAGCCATCCAAAACGCGATCGCTCAAGGCTTAAGATGGCTTTTGCCAAACCATTGAATAGCGCCAAAATAGATGTCTGCGAACGATCGCACCTTCTAAGTATTGGCTGTAAAGTTGTTTCGCTTGGGATAGGGTGAGGTACTCATCGGTGCGGATGTGTTCTCGCCAAAGCGCGATCGCCTCTGGAGTCGGACGAAACCGTCGGTTGTACCAAAACTGTAAGATCCAGTTGAGGGGAACGGCTACAAAATCGAGTAAAAAGTCTTGTAATTGGGCGTTTTCCACCAGATCGAGAATTAACAGTTTCCCTCCGGGTTTCAATGCAGCTTTCAGGCGGGGGAGAAGGGTTTCTAGGGGGATATGGTGAACGGTGGCGATGGATGCGATCGCATCAAACTGTTCGTCAGGTATTTCCCACTCCAAAATATCAGCCACCTGAAAGTGAAGATGGGGATAGGTGAGGCTATTCTGTTTTGCTCTTTCTATCATTGTAGGCGATAGATCGATTGCGGTTACAGATTCAGCACGTTGAGCCAACAAGCGTGAAAACTCACCCCCACCACAACCCACTTCTAAAACGTTTGGACAGTTAGCAGGTAACTGTTTGAGTAAAAAAGGGTGATAGTGACTATTATGATCCCATCGAAGAGTTTGTAGTTGGGCAATCTGGTCAAAATCTGCCTGAATTTTTTGAGAGAATTGCGGGTTCATTGGGATGCTAGATTAACCTTAGAGTTGGCGCTTAACTACAAATCTGTTGCATGGATTTCAGGTTAAGTTTGAGGGATAGAGCGATCGCCGATCTAGAGAACTCAAGGATGACGCGGCTTCAACCCTCTGTGGAGTTTAAATTGTTCTTTGAGGAAAAGATAGGACGTTTCAGTTCTTGAAACTCTTCGCAACTCTGCCTAAATCTCAGACAGCATAGGTTTAACCTCAAAAAGTTTCGGAAATACCCGGTAGAACGCTCTCTGGGATCGCTGAAATCGCTTTGAAGAGGCTGACTTTTATCTTGACTCTTAGATCGCTATGCACAGATTAAAGATTTTAGGATGGGGTTTGATTGTTAGCGCAATTGTCACCGGATCGCTAACCGTTGCCGTCATGAGAGTTGTTTCTCTTAACCAACCCGCTCCCCCAACGCAGACCCAAGAAGATTTTAGCGTCCTCAGATCGCACCTGCAAGCCAAAAATTGGCAGGCTGCGGATGCAGAAACTCGGCGCATTTTAGATCCTTGGATTCATCAACAGGGTGACTTTTTAAGTCCGCCCGCACCCACCAACATTCCCCCCACGGTTTTGCAGTCTCTCGATCGACTCTGGGTGGAGGCGAGTAACGGACAGTTTGGTTTTAGCGTACAGCAACGCATTTGGGCTGAGGTTCGCTCTCAACATCCTACCGATTCAGCCGCCGCCGTCAAAGCCTTTGGAGATCGCGTGGGCTGGACGAGAACCCAAAACCAACCCGATCCTACTTTTATCGCCCATGATTGGTTAATTGAGACCGAGTTGAATTCTTCCCCGGAGGCTCCAGTCGGTCACTTTCCGTGGGTGGGAGTAGACTGGCAGCGAATTTCCGCGATGATGTCCGCGCAAAGTTGCGGGAGTTGCACGATCGATGCGATGTACGTGCAGGGAGAGCGGTTTAATCAATATATTCCAACTTTGTTCGATTGGGTCGGGACGGCTTTGAGCGAAAGCGAACCTATCTCGCGTTAGACTATCGCACTTTCGCTCGATCAACTGGCTTCTCTGGGAAGAAAAGATGGGGGCGTCGCAGTCTGTCTTAATCTTTTCTTCCCTAATCTACTACAAAACTTAATAATTGCTAGTATCTATCTTTACAGGCGGTTATCCTAGGAATTACAGTTTGTATTTTTCGATAAACTGTTCCCTGTGAGTGAGGAATCTAAAGAGAAGTCTTCAGTAGGCCTTCAAGATTGATGAAGATCTTGATTTTTCAATTGTGCCTATTCATGCAAACTCAATAACCGGCCCCAACTGCAATGGATGCATCGACAGGTTCTACGAATGCTTTAGAAAACCTTTGCGATCGAATTCCAGGATACCGTTTGCGAGAGCAACTGCATTCTACGTCTAAAACATGCGTTTACCGTGCTTTGCGCGAGGCGGATGGATGTCAGGTCATTATTAAATTACTCAAGTGGGAATGCAGCACGTTTAGCGATTTGCTCCAGTTCCGCAACCAGTTTGCGATCGCCAAAGCCTTAGATCATCCGGGTATCTTACAAGTCTATCGCCTAGAGCCATACCGAAAGGGATATGTCCTAAGTATGGAAGACTTTGGAGGAATTTCGCTCCAGCAGTATCGACAAGCAAATTCCATTTCTGTAGCCGCAGGATTGGAGATTGCCATTCAACTTGCTGAAATTCTGAATGCCCTCTATCGATATCGCGTCATTCACAAAAATATTCAACCTTCTAATATTTTAATTCATCCAGAAACGCACCACATTAAACTGACTGACTTTGCCATCGCTTCACAACTGCCTAAAGAAATTCAAGAAATTCAAAATCCCAATATTTGGGGAGAAACCCTAGCGTATCTTTCGCCAGAACAAACCGGGCGCATGAACCGAGGAGTTGACTATCGCACCGATCTCTATTCCTTGGGAGTCACGCTTTACGAACTCCTCACGGATCGATTGCCCTTTCAATCGCAAGATCCAATGGAATTAGTTCACGCTCATCTCGCGCAACAGCCACCAGCACCGCATCTCGCGAACTCCCAAATTCCCCCCATTGTCTCTGAAATTGTCTTGAAACTGATGGCAAAAAATGCCGAAGATCGCTATCAGAGTGCTTTAGGACTCAAACAGGATTTAGAACAATGCTTAGAGCAACTCAGAACAACGGGAACCCTTGAACCCTTTGAACTCGGAAAACAAGATCGGTGCGATCGCTTTCTCATTCCCGAAAAATTGTATGGGCGAGAAGTTGAAGTTCAAGCCTTGATGACCGCCTTTGATTTAGTTAGCATTGGCAGTACCCAGATGATCCTCGTCGTGGGATATTCTGGCATTGGCAAAACTGCCGTTATCTCTGAAATTCATAAACCCATTGTCCGCCAGCACGGTTATTTTATTCAAGGCAAATTTGACCAATTTCACCGTAATATTCCCTTTTCTGGATTTGTACAAGCTTTCCGAGACTTGATCGGACAATTACTCGGCGAAAACGACACTCAATTAAACCAATGGAAAAATAAGCTGCTTGCTGCTTTGGGCGAACATGCTCAAGTCATGGTTGAAATCATTCCAGAACTCGAACAAATTATTGGCGTACAACCGCCCGCACCTGAATTATCGGGGAGTGCCCTCCAAAATCGATTTAACCGACTCTTCCAAAAATTTATTCAAGTTTTTGCGACTTCCGAACATCCTTTAACGGTGTTTGTCGATGATTTACAGTGGGCGGATGCCGCCTCCCTTCAGCTTATGCAAATCTTGCTAGGGGGTGGCGAAACGCGCTACTTATTTCTGATGGGTGCCTATCGAGATAACGAGGTGTTTCCGGCACATCCGTTAATGCGATCGCTCTCTGGTTTGCAAAGCGCTGGAGTAAACTTCAATACTCTGATTTTGTCTGACTTGGGCGCAACCCACCTCAATCAACTGATTGCAGATACCCTCAGTTGTTCGCTAGAGACAGCGCTACCCCTTACTCAACTGGTTTACCAAAAAACCCACGGTAATCCCTTCTTTAGCATCCAATTTCTCAAAGTTTTGCATCGAGAGGGGTTTATTACCTTCGATCGCGATCGCGGATCTTGGCAATGTAACGTCACGCAGATTAAAGCCAAAGTCCTAACCGATAATATTGTGGAGTTTCTGGGGTGGCGCTTGCAGAAACTCTCCGCCGCCACCCAAGAAGTCTTGAAGATCGCCGCCTGCGTGGGGAACCAGTTCGATCTAGAAACCCTAACAGGAATTGCCCAACACTCACCCCCCGCAATCTCCGCCGCCCTCCGGGAAGCCTTGCAAGAAGAGTTAATTCTTCCCCTCGATGAAGTTTATCAGTTTGATGCCCGTCGGGATGCTTCCCCAGAAGCGCTTGACTCTAGCGAGTTAGCCCAACCCGCTTTATCTTCCCATTACCGATTTTTGCACGACCGGGTGCAACAAGCCGTTTACGCCCTGATTCCCGAAGGCGAAAGACAGGAAAATCACCTGAAAATTAGCCAACTGCTTTTAGACAAGCTGGCTGAAGGCGAACGAGATGAGAAAATTTTTGATATTGTCACCCGTTTGAACTACGGCGTTGAACTGCTGACGCAACCCGAACAGCGAGAACAGTTAATGCAACTGAATCTGATGGCGGGACGCAAAGCCAAGGCAACAACCGCCTATGCAGCCGCGTTAGAGTATTTTAGGGTGGGGATGAGCTTGCTCGGCGATCGCGCTTGGCAAACTCACTATCGTTTAACCCTCGCTTTTTATGAAGAAGCCATTGAAGCGGCTTATCTGTGCGGCAACTTTCAGCAGATGGATGCTTGGCGAGAAACGCTGCTCTCTCAAAGCGTTGATATTCTCGATCGGGTAAAAACCTATGAAGTGCAGATAATGGCGTGCGTGGCGCAAAACCAATTGCAAGATGCGATCGCCATTGCTTTATCGGTTCTCCACCAGTTGGGGATTGATTTTCCCGAATCTCCCACCCCCGCAGACTGGGAAAGCGCGATCGCAGAAGTGACGCAGAATTTAGGCGAAACCCGCGTCGCCAGCGCCATCGATCTGCCGTTAATGCAAGATCCCCACAGCCAAGCTGCCCTCCGCATCCTCCTCAGCATCGATGCACCCACCTATCTCTGTTTTCCGGAATTGCTGCCTTTAACCATCTGCAAGGAAGTGAATCTCTCCCTGGTTTATGGCAATCTACCCGGATCGGCAAAAGCCTACGCCAACTATGGCTTAATTTTATGTTCTGGGTTGGGAGATTTAAATACAGGATATGAATTTGGACAATTAGCCCTCAGCGTTTTAGAGAGGTTATCTGCCCAAGAGCTTTACGCACGGACTTCTTTTTTAGTCAATTTCATGATTCGCCATTGGCAAGAACCCCTGCGGCACACCTTAAAATCGCTTCAGGAAGCCTATGGGATCGGGCTAGAAACGGGGGATTTGTTGCACGGGGCGCTTGCAGCGGAAAAATACTGCTATCACGCCTATTATGCGGGTGAGGGGTTGGTGCAACTCGCCGAAGAGATGGAATTTTATGCCGAACAGATGCGACACCTTAACCAAGATGTTGCCCTCTGCACTCACCAAATTCATTGGCAAGGCGTTTTAAACTTATTGGGCGAAACCCAAAACCCCTGCGAGTTAACGGGGAGAGCCTGCAACGAACAGCAGATGCTGCCCCTGTTTCTGGAAAAAAATGCCCGTACCGCCCTGTACTATCTCTATTTCAATAAACTGCTGCTTGCCTATCTGTTCGGCGACTCTTCCCAAGCGCTGCGCTATGCCCAATTAACCGAACCTTGTCTAGATGGTAGCAATGGTCAGTATATTGGCGCGTTATTTTATTTCTACGATTCCCTCGTGCAACTGGCGGTTGATGCCAATGGCGATCGCCAAGCGTCAATTCTCGAAAAAGTTGCCGCCAACCAAACTAAACTCCACCATTGGGCGCACCATGCCCCCATGAACTTTCAGCATAAATATGACTTGGTAGCTGCCGAACGCCATCGGGTTTTAGGAGAAGTTACCGCAGCAATTGAGGCTTACGATCGCGCCATTCAAAATGCGATCGCCAACGGTTATATTCAAGAAGCCGCCCTCGCCAACGAACTCGCCGCCCAATTTTATCTTCAGTGGCATAAACCCAGAATTGCTCAAAATTATCTCCTCGATGCCTATTACACCTATGCCCGTTGGGGGGCAAAAGCCAAAACCGACTGCTTAGAACGTCAATATCCGCAATACCTTTTACCCATCCTGCAACACAGACAACTCAATGCGGGGGCGGCGAACTTTTTGGCTAAACCCATTTGTCCTTTGCACCCCACCACCCAACCCCTCGCTTCGCCAGGGCTTCCCGCCTTAGCTGCCTTAGATTGCGGGGCAATTTTCAAAACCTTGCAAACTCTTTCTAGCGAAATTCACCTCAATCAATTACTGACGAACTTACTCAATATTGCGATCGCCACAGCCGGGGCTACCAAATGCGTGTTGCTCTTACATTGGGAGGATAGTCTGCGCGTTGAAGCCGTCACTCAACTCGGACAAGAACCGAAGATTTTGCAAGCCATCCCCGTTGATGAAAGTACAGAAGTTCCGATTAGCCTCATTTACAAAGTCAAGCGGAACTTAAAAACCTTCGTCGTGGATCGCGTCGCGCAAGAAGCTACCTTACTAGCGGATGCCTATATCGGACGACAGCAACCCAAAAGTTTGTTATGTACCCCAATTTTGAATCAGGGAAAGCTGATTGGCATTTTATATTTAGAAAATCATCGGATGGCGGCTGCCTTTACCACAGATCGCATCGAAATTCTTAACTTTCTTTGCTGCCAAGCGGCCATTTCCTTAGAAAACGCTCGCCTCTACGAACAGTTGCGAAATTATTCCTATCAATTGGAAATGAAGGTAGCCGAACGCACCAACGAATTAGAAGCAGTTAACCGCGAACTCTATCGAATGGTAACGTTAGATGGTTTAACGTTAGTGTCCAATCGGCGGCATTTTGATACCTATTTAAAAGAGCAATGGCAGCGGCTGCTGTTGGCTCAACTTCCCCTAGGGCTGCTCTTATGCGATATCGATTACTTTAAAGGCTATAACGATTACTACGGACACCAAGCCGGAGATGAATGCTTAAAGCAAGTTGCCCAACTTTTAAGCCAAGCGATCCAACGCTTAGACGATTTGCTGGCGCGATATGGCGGCGAAGAGTTTGCCATCATTTTACCCAATACAGACGTGCGGGGAGCCGTTCAAGTGGCTAAACGCGTTGGGAATCTCACGCAAGATCGGCAACTGCCCTACGAGCGATCGCGCCTGGTTCCTTATATTACCTTGAGTATTGGGATTTCCAGTCTGATTCCTCGCTCGGATACGTCTTGGGAGATGCTAATTACTCAAGCCGATCGCGCGCTATACCAAGCTAAATCATTAGGGCGCAATCGTTACTGCATTTACGAGCCATCAACCTCCTAAACAAATTCAAGACTAAGCTATATCAATGGAATCGATGGATCGCTCAATAAACAAGCCTCTTGAGAAAGGCAATAATAATCTCATGAATCGTTAATGTGCGAGCAGAGTACCTCTATGGTGGAACCGATCGGATATCAAATCCTGGAACAACTCTATGCCAGCACTAAAACATTGGTTTATCGTTGCCAGGGAGCATCAGACGCTCAACCCGTTATCATCAAACTGTTACAGGATGAATATCCCAGTTTCAGCGAGTTAGTGCAGTTTCGCAACCAATATGCGATCGCGTCATCGCTGAACCTTCCCAATATTATTCAACTCTATCGCCTAGAACCCTACCGGAACGGCTATGCCCTAGTGATGGAGGACTTTGGCGGAATTTCTCTCAAACAATGGATTGACGCTCAAAGCGCCCGTTCCATCGCCGACTTTCTCAATATTGCCATTCAACTGGCGCAAGTGCTGGAACAACTCTATCAGCATCGGGTAATTCACAAAGATATTAAACCCACCAATATCCTGATTAACCCCCAAACCCAGCAAGTCAAGCTGATTGATTTTAGCCTCGCCTCCCTGCTTCCGCGCGAAACCCAAACCATTCAGAACCTCAACATCTTAGAAGGAACCCTCGCCTATATCTCCCCAGAGCAAACCGGACGGATGAATCGAGGAATTGACTATCGCACGGACTTTTACTCGCTAGGGGCAACCTTTTACGAACTGCTCACCGGACAATTACCCTTTGAATTAGACGATCCGATCGAATTAGTTCACGCTCACCTCGCCAAAGCTGCACCCCTCGCCCATCAAGTTAACCCCGAAGTCCCTACCGTTTTGTCCGCCATCGTCAGTAAACTGATGGCGAAGAATGCTGAAGACCGCTATCAGAGCGCGTTAGGGCTAATTCGCGATTTAGAAACCTGTCGCTTGCAACTGCGGGAAACGGGACGCATCGAAGAGTTTGAGATTGCTAGACAAGATGTGAGCGATCGCTTTCTCATCCCCGAAAAACTCTATGGTCGCACCGCCGAAGTCCAAACCCTCCTAGACGCCTTTGAACGCACCGCCCAAGGTCAATCGGAACTACTCCTGGTCAAAGGATTTTCGGGAATTGGCAAAACTGCCGTTATCAACGAAGTCCATAAACCTATTGTCCGCCAGCGCGGTTACTTCATCAAAGGGAAATTCAACCAATTCAATCGTAATATTCCCTTTTGGGCTTTTGTCCAAGCCTTTCGCGAACTCATGGGACAACTTCTAGGCGAACCCGATACCCAACTGGCGCAATGGCGAACCAAGATTTTGCAAGCCCTGGGAGAAAACGCTCAGGTGATGATTGAAGCCATTCCCGATCTCGAACGGATTATTGGCAAACAGCCCCCCGTTTTGGAACTCGCGGGAAGTGCGGCGCAAAATCGATTTAATCTCTTATTTCGGAAATTTATCCAAGTTTTCACCACCGCCAACCATCCCCTCGTCCTCTTTTTAGATGATTTGCAGTGGGCAGACTCCGCCTCGTTAAAGCTGATTGGGTTTCTGATGGCGGAATCTCAGCAAGGCTATTTATTAATTTTGGGAGCCTACCGAGATAACGAAGTCTCGCCCACTCACCCGTTAATGCGGATGCTGGCGGACATCCCTAGCTACAGTACCATTTCGCTGGCTCCCCTCGATCGCGCCAGTATCAATCAACTGGTAGCCGATACCCTCACCTGTTCGCCCGCCGCCGCCCAACCCCTAACGGAGTTGGTGTATCAGAAAACCCAAGGCAACCCTTTTTTTACCACTCAATTTCTTAAAACCTTGTATCAAGAGGGTTTTATTACCTTCGATCGCCAAGTGGGTTATTGGCAATGCGACATTACCCCCGTGCGCGAGGCTGCCTTGACTGAAGATGTGGTGGAGTTGATGGCACAACAGTTACAGAAATTGCCGATTGCCACCCAAACCCTATTGAAATTAGCGGCCTGTGTGGGCGACCCGTTCGATTTAGCCACGCTGACGATGATTTCGGAGGAATCCGAAGCAACAGCAGCCGCAGCCCTCTGGGAAGCCTTGCAGGAGGGATTAATTTTACCCCAAACCCAGGTTTATAAGTTCTATTTGGGAGCCACAGAGGGGTTGACTCAAGCGGCGATGCAGGCGGTGACGTATCGCTTTTTGCACGATCGCGTTCAGCAAGCGGCTTATTCGCTGATTCCCCAAAGCGATCGCGCGATCGCCCATTACCAGATCGGACAACTCCTGCTAGAACGCCTCTCCCCGGCAGCTAGAGAAGAGCGCATTTTTGAGTTAGTCAATCAGTTAAATGCCGGAATTGACCTAATTGCAGAGCCAGCCAAGCGCTACGAACTCGCTCAACTCAACCTCAGTGCAGCCCGCAAAGCTAGATCCGCCACTGCCTATCAAGCCGCCCGCGACTATGCCGCATCGGGGTTAATTTTATTGGGCGAAACCTGTTGGCAAACCGATTATGCGATCGCCCTAGAGTTGCATAACTTAGCCGCAGAAGTGGCTTGGCTGTGCGGCGATTTTACCCAAATGGATCGATGGATTGCAACGGTTATCGAGCAGGCACAAACGCCCCTCGATCGGATGCAAGTGTATCAGGTACAACTTCAATCGCTTAATGCCCGCAATCAATTTGTGGAGGCGATCGCGATCGGCACGCAGGTGTTGCAACAGCTTGGCGTCGATTTTCCCCAAACTCCCACCCCAGAAGACATTCAACAAGCCCGTCAGGAGATTAGCTCTGCGATTGGCGATCGCTCCATTGCCAGCTTAGTCGATTTGCCCAAAATGAGCGACCCGCACGCGATCGCCATTATGCAGATTGCCGATAGTATTATGCCTGCCTGCTACATGAGCGGATCGCCCCTATATCCGTTTGTCGTCATGTTGGAGGTGAAACTTTCCATTCAATTTGGCAATAGCCTATTTTCTCCCGTCGGCTATGTCAGCTACGCCTTTCAATTGCACGTCCTTTGGCAAGAATTAACCCTCGCCCAACAATTTGGACAACTCGCCTATCAACTGGCGCGGGAACCGGAAGCCAAAAATATCCGCGCTGCCACCTTTAATGTCTTTGCAGGCTATATCTATCACTGCACCGCCCACCTGCGGGAAACCTTACCGATTTTTCACGAAGCCTATCAAGCGGCCTTGGAAACAGGGGACTTGCAGTTTATTGTTTATGTGGTGCAAGTTTTTTCCTTAAACGCCTTTTGGTCGGGTTTACCCCTCAACGAACTCGAACCGCAAATTCGGGCCTATCATCAGCAGTTAGAAGAACTCAACCGAGACACTCAAGGCAAACACTACCACATTTACTGGGAAACCGCGCGGCTACTGCTGGGCGAATCTGAAGCAGAAATTGACTTGCGCCAACCCAGTTACGAGGAAACCTTACTCGCAGAGGTGCAAGCGTCTAACGATGGGTTTCGGCTGTGTATCTTCTACCTGCACCGTTTTATCTTGCATTTCTGGTTGGGAGAAATTGCCCAAGCGCAACAGAATGCGGCGACAACTCGACAGCATTTAAGCGCCTGCGTGGGTACTGTTGTTGAGCCTGCGTTTTATTTTTACGATTCCCTGGCTATCCTAGCAAGCTTAAGCGATCCCAACAGCGAGGCATTGCAATGGCAGCAGGTGACAGCCAACCAAACCCAATTACAGCATTGGGCAACCTGCGCCCCCATGAATCATTTGCACAAGTGGCAATTGGTAGAAGCAGAACGGTATCGAGTGTTGGGAGAATACAAAGACGCCATTGAATTGTACGATCTTGCCCTTGAAAACGCTCGGAGCGATCGCTATTTCCAAGAAGCCGCCCTCGCCTACCAACTCGCCGCCCAGTTTTACCTCCAGTGGGGAAAACAAAAAGTTGCTGCCGGTTATCTCCAAGAAGCCTATTATGGCTATGCCCGTTGGGGTGCCAAAGCGAAAATCGCCGAATTAGAACAGCGCTATCCTCAATTGCTTCAACCCATTCTCGCGCCAGAACGCACCCCGCAAAACAGCATCTCTAGAGCGCACATTACCAGCAGTTCCAGCGGTTCCAGCGAATCCCTAGACTTAGCCGCAGTCATTAAAGCTTCCCAAGCCATATCCGGAGAACTGCTACCGGAGCAACTGATCGTCACCCTAATGCAGGTGGTGCTAGAGAATGCCGGTGCAGACTGCGGCTGTTTAATCTTACTCAAGGGCGATCGCTTAGTCCGGGTTGCCCATTGCGCGAGCGGTCAAACCTGCCAGCTAGAATCTGTACCCCTAGAAGAGAGTACAAACTTACCCATCTCAATTGTACGCTACGTTTTCCGTACAGCAGAGAGCTTGGCAATCGACGACCTCAAAGCCGAAACGCAATTTGCAGCCGATCCTTACATTATTCAACACCAACCCACCTCCGTCTTATGCTTGCCGCTGATTAAGACCAAACAACCCATTGGCGTCCTCTATCTCGAAAATAATCTCACAACGGGAGCCTTTACAAGCAATCGCATCCGCGTTTTAAACGTGCTGTGCGCTCAAGCCGCCATTTCCTTTGAAAACGCCACGCTATACAATAACCTGCAAGCATCCAATCAATCTTTGCAGCAATCTCTCGAAGCCTTGCAACAAACCCAAACCAAACTAATGCAAGCTACCGAGAAACTTCAGCACGACGCCTTTCACGATGCGCTGACAAACTTGCCCAACCGCGCCCTATTCATCCAGCTTCTCGAACATACCATTCAGTTAAATCAACGCCATCCCAATAGCTTCTACGCTGTCTTCTTTATCGACCTCGATCGCTTCAAAATGATCAATGATGGTTTAGGGCATTCCCTAGGGGATGAATTGCTCAAATGCGTGGCTCAACGGCTGCAAGAATGCGTGCGCGCCTCCGATACCCTCGCCCGCTTTGGAGGAGACGAATTTGCCATTCTGCTCGAAGAATTGCAACAAGTCGAAGAAGCCATTGAGGTAGCTAGGCGCATCCACGCTCAATTCACCTTACCCTTTCAGGTGGAAGGTTACGAAATCTTCACCGCCGTCAGCATTGGCATTGCTTGGAGTGCCATCCCCTATCAACAAGCCTCCCATGTTTTGAGGGATGCCGATACAGCCATGTATTCCGCCAAATCTCAGGGGAGAAACTGCTACGCCGTCTTCAACCCAGTCATGCAAACCCAGGTAACGGCTAGGCTTCAGCTAGAAGGAGACTTGCGCCGCGCCCTTGATGCTCAAGAGTTTTGCCTGCACTATCAACCGATTATTTCCCTATCAACCGGACGTTTGCGGGGGTTTGAAGCCCTCGTGCGTTGGAATCATCCGCAGCGGGGCATGATTTCGCCCATTGAGTTTATTCCCGTCGCAGAAGAAACCCGATTAATTATTCCCCTCGGTGCGTGGGTGCTGCAAGAAGCCTGTCAACAACTCAGCCAGTGGTTGCGCGAGTTTCCTCAGCTTTCTTCTTTGGTGATGAATGTCAATCTTTCGGTGATTCAGCTTAAACAAGTCGAATTGCTAGACCAGTTAGAAACCATTTTGCAAGCCACAGGAATTCCCAGGCATGGCCTAAAGTTAGAAATTACTGAAAGTTGCATTTTAGAAACCTTTACCTCCGAGGCTCAACGCCTGAAGCAGCTTAAGGATTTGGGGATACGCTTATGTATTGATGATTTTGGAATTGGCTATTCTTCTCTAAGTCGCTTGCACGAATTTCCCATTGACACCCTAAAGGTAGACCGCTCTTTTGTCCAACATTTAAGAACCCATCAGAGCGAAACGGTGCGGATGATTATTACCTTGGCGCATAGCTTAGAAATGGATGTGGTAGCCGAAGGCATAGAAACCGATGCAGATTTGCACAGACTCCGGGAATTAGGATGCGAGTTTGGTCAAGGTTACTGGTTTTCGCGCCCCGTGGATAGCCAGAAGGCACGGGAGTGGTTAGAGAGGGCGCTAGATTAGAAGGGATTTTACCGAAAAATGGCTATGGCAACCTATCTGATTACAGGAACAAATCGAGGCATTGGTTACGAATATTGTCGCCAACTGCAAGCGCGGGGAGAGCGAGTGATTGCCGTTTGTCGCACGGCTTCGGAAGATTTGCAGCAACTGGGGGTGCAAGTCGAAGCAGGAATTGATATTACTTCGGATGCTTCGGTTGCAGAGTTAAAGGCACGTTTGGGCGATACACCGATTGATGTGTTGATTAATAATGCGGGTATCCTTGAGCGGGTGACACTGGCAGATTTAGATTTTGATCGCATTCGAGAGCAGTTTGAGGTGAATGCGCTAGGACCTTTACGGGTGACTCATGCCCTCTTACCTCTGTTGAACAATGGCTCTAAGATTGTGCTAATGACGAGTCGCATGGGTTCGATTGAGGATAATACGTCGGGCAGTTCCTACGGCTACCGAATGTCAAAGGTGGCGCTGTCAATGGCAGGAAAATCGCTTTCCCTCGATCTCAAATCGCGCGGTATTGCGGTGGCGATCCTGCATCCGGGTTTGGTGCAAACGCGCATGACCGATTTTACAGCAGGTGGCATCACGCCAGAGGAATCGGTGAAGGGGTTATTGCAGCGCATTGATGAGTTAACCCTGAAAAATACAGGCACGTTTTGGCACGCCAACGGGGAAGTTTTGCCTTGGTAGGGATGGGGCGGAAATTCTGAGAAAGCTTGCCATTGAACGGTGATTTTTACTACATCAGGAAGGGAGCGAGTTGCTGTACATCCAAAGCATCTCTTGAGGTTGAAAATCCAATGGCGACTCTCCTGATTAAGCATATTCATACTTTGGTGACGATGGATGGTGCCCGACGGGAAATCCAGGATGGTGCGATATTTGTACGCGATCGCACTATCGAACAAGTTGGCCCAACAGCCACCTTACCGGAAACTGCCGATGAAGTGCTAGATTTACAGAACCGCTATGTCGTGCTGCCCGGTTTGGTGAATACCCACCACCACTTCTACCAAACCCTAACGCGAGTAATTCCGGCGGCGCAAAACTGCGATCTGTTCAATTGGTTGCAAACGCTCTATCCAATTTGGGCAAACCTGACTCCAGAAGCCGTGTTCATTAGCGCTCAAATGGCAGCGGCGGAGTTAATGCTGTCGGGTTGCACCACGGCGAGCGATCATCTATATATCTATCCCAACGGTAGCACCCTGGATGATGAAATTCAGGCGATTCAGGCAATTGGGCTGCGGTTTCATGCCAGTCGCGGTAGCATGAGCGTTGGGGAAAGCCAGGGCGGTTTGCCACCCGATGCAGTAGTGGAAAAGGAAGCCGATATCTTAAAAGATAGCCAGCGCTTAATTGAACAATATCATGACAACAGCCGCCACGCGATGTTACGAATTACCTTAGCGCCCTGTTCCCCCTTTTCAGTTTCCCAGGATTTGATGCGGGAATCTGCTGCCTTAGCGCGATCGCATCCCGGTATTCGGTTGCATACCCATCTGGCGGAGAACAAATCGGATATTGAGTATAGCCTTGCCACGTTTGGCATGACGCCGGGAGATTATGCAGAGTCTGTGGGTTGGGTGGGAAATGATGTCTGGCACGCCCATTGCGTGCAGTTGGACGATCGCGCGATTCAAAATTTTGGTAAAACGGGTACGGGGGTGGCGCATTGCCCTTGTAGTAATATGCGTTTAGCTAGCGGTATGGCTCCCATCCGCAAGATGCTCAAGCATCGGGTGCCCGTCGGTTTGGGGGTGGATGGTTCGGCTTCCAACGATACCTCTAATCTGTTGAATGAGGCACGCACTGCATTTTTGATGGCGCGGGTGCGAGAACTCGATGCAGAAGCGATGACGGCGCGGGAGGCGTTGGAGTTGGGAACGCGAGGCGGGGCGCAGGTGTTGGGGCGAGATGATATTGGTTATTTAGCGCCGGGAATGTCGGCAGATTTGATTGCAATTAATTTAGATCGCCCTGAATTTGCCGGGGCGCAACACGATCCAGTTGCTGCTCTAATTTTCTGTCAGGTGAATCGGGTTGATTATAGCTTTATTAACGGTCGCAAGGTCGTTGATAAGGGACGTTTGACAACAATTGAGTTAGAAACCTTGGTAGAAAAACACAATCAACTGGCTCGTCAATTACTGGACTAATTTTGAGGGAGAGGGTCTGAGTTCAAGACATTGAAGCGTTAGAATCCTGACAGACATTTTACTCAATTGCGTGGAGGCGATCGCCAAGACTGTCACTGTTAAGGCAGTAGTTGCTTCAGACGATAGCAGTTGCATTTGGTGTAATAGTAGATGAAGGTAAGGGATTATCCCTATGTTTCGGTGTATTAGGTTCGATCGGATCGGCATGGAGCCAACAACGATGGAGAGCATTAAGGTACGGCAACATATTGGACAAGATGGGATTCTCCATCTTGAGATTCCCGTCGGGCTAAGAGAGCAGGATGTGGAAGTTATGGTGATTTATCAGTCTGTTCCCTCGTTAACGACCATTGAACCCTTAGAATCTCTCTATGGTATCTGTGCGGACGATCCGATTATTCTTGACGATGAAGGAATTTCAGAAGCTCTTGATGATGACCTTACTGGAGCCTTCGACTAGGAATGCTTGATCTACCGCCTTGACCAATAATCTGACGCTGGTGACACATAATACACGAGAGTTTGAGCGGGTTGAGGGGTTGCAGATTGAGGACTAGGAAATTGAGGCGTGAGCGATCGCATTTTTAGATTCATATCGCATCATCTGCATCCTGATTGCGTTCCGCCTGCCACTGTGCTGCCATCTGGGCAAACTCAGCATCCCCCTCAAACATTCCAATAAACGCTGTCCACGGATTTTCTTGTACAGGCTGTTTGAGAGCAACTTCTAGTGGCAAAACTTCAACCCGACTTAGGCGAGCGATCGCCAGTTCTTGAGTTGCATAGATCGCTTTTGCTGAGTTTAAAATTGCTTGACGGCGTAGATAATTGCGACTTTGCTCGATGACTCGGCGCTCAACTAAATCCACATCTCGACCAAATATTGTTTTTAATTCATCTTCCATATCTAATAAATCTTCAATTGTATTTTTCACCTCATCAGCAAAAACAACCAGCACATCAATATCACTACTATCGGGTTGAAAATCCTCTCTGAGGACAGAGCCAAATAAAGCCAACTCTGCGATCTGCCAACGCTGACAAAACTCAATGATTTTTTCGTAATCAACGGGAATTTGCGTTTTCACAGGTTGAATGTCTTGCATGGCTCGTCCTGAATTAAATGAAAAGATTTATGGGGTTGAGGGAAGCTCAAATAAATCGGGTTCCTTCTCTTTCAGCGTTAGGGGTTGTTTGATTTTCCAGGTTTGATCTTGGGAGAGTTCTAACAAAGAGTGGTGATAATTGGCTAACGTTGCCCGATGTCCTACGCTTAAGAAAGTGGTTCCCATTGCTTGCAATGTTGATACAAGCGTTCCTCATTGCTTGTATCTAAGGCGCTGGTGGCTTCATCGAGGATGGCGTAGGGGGGTTGGTTCAACAACAACCGGGCGAAGGTTAACCGCTGCTGTTCGCCCAAAGAGAGGACATCCGCCCAATCTTCCTCGGCGTCAAAACCGTCAAAGCGTTCGGCTAACCCGGCTAAATTCACCTGTTCCAAGACTTGGTTTAGGCGTTCGTCATCTACCTCTAAGTGCGTGTTGGGATAGAGTAACTGATCGCGCAGGGTTCCCAGTACCATGTAGGGACGTTGGGGTAAAAATAGGACTTGTTCGGATGCAGGGCGGTGGATGGTTCCTGTACCAGAATCCCATAAACCCGCGATCGCTCTCAACAGGGAACTCTTCCCGCAACCGCTAGGCCCCATTACCAGTAGACTTTCTCCTGGGGGTAACTCGACTGATAAATCTGCAATTAAGGTGCGCTGATGGTTGGGAGTTTGCAGGTTAAGCTGTTCCACTGCGAGGCGTTCTGCTACCACGGTTTGAATTTTTGGCTGCGCGTCGTCGGTAGAAGATTGTTCTAAAAACGCTGCAAAGGTATAGAGACGGTTAATTCCCGCGCCAAAGGTGGTTAACTGCTGGAACCGCGCCACCACAACATTCAACGAGAAAAACACTCTCACAAATGCACCTTGCGCTTCTGATACCTTCCCGACTTCCATCTCTCCGGCGAAAATGGCAGGCGCAACCACTAAAGCAGGCAAAATAAACGGGATAAACTCGTAGGCGTTGGTGAGAATATTTAAGTTCAACTCCCACACCAGCAGGCGCTTGACGTTTTCAAACACATCCCCAAACCGATGCTTGACTTGGTTAGATTCCCGGTCTTCGCCGCGATAGAATGCGATCGCCTCTGCGTTTTCCCGAATTCGCACTAAGCTAAACCGCAGGTTCGCCTCGCGTTTGAGTTGTTCAAAATTCAACCGTACTAAGGGTTTCCCA
The DNA here is from genome assembly GCF_030285425.1 of Geitlerinema calcuttense NRMC-F 0142. Lineage (NCBI taxonomy): Bacteria > Bacillati > Cyanobacteriota > Cyanophyceae > Geitlerinematales > Geitlerinemataceae > Geitlerinema > Geitlerinema calcuttense. The sequence continues at coordinate 34,076 of NZ_JASVEJ010000007.1, forward strand.
AAGATAACGGCTGTTACCAGCGTTCCGACTAGCGCATACAGCACCAAAAAGAACACAAGCGGCCGAGAAATTCCCCACAGAACGCTGCTAAATGCAATCACTGAGAGGACAGACTCTACCGAAACCAGCAAAAAGGTGAGAGATTCTTGGGTAAAACTGCGAACATCCTCGGCTATGCGTTGATCTGGGTTATCAATCTCAGTCCCGGAGATTTGCAGATTATAGTAAGCGCGGTTGGCAAAATAGTTATCGACAAACCGATGCGTTAGCCATTTCCGCCATTGCAAGCTGAGGCGATCGCGCAAATAAGTATACCCCGCCAACAGGGGCGCATACACCACTAGCACGCTGATAAAAATAATCACGGTTTGCCAAAAACGCGGTTCATCCTGCGCCGAAAGCGATGAAATCAACACGCCGCGCTTATTATTGAGGACAACACTCAACCCCGTATAGGCAAGCAAACAGAGGACAACCCCCAGTAGCAACCCCCTAGCTTGCCATTTCTCATCCCCCAACCAGTAGGATTTGGCAATTGTCCAAAACTGCTGGAATCCGCTAAAATTCAATCGATCCATCGGCAGAACAATCCTCGCAACGCAATCAACACGGCTAGCCTCAAGGCATTATGGTGCAATTTTCCCCAATTAGGAGCATCCTACAGCAGGAGATTACCATCGGCGATTAGCTGCAAGTAAAGCGGCCGCTTCCGTGCTATTCATGGGAGGAGAGAAGAAATAGCCCTGACCGTAATTACAGCCGAGTTCGCGCAATTGGACTAGCTGTTGAGAGGTTTCTATCCCTTCTGCGATCGCATCCATTTCCAAGCTATGAGCAAGCGTTAAAATAGCTCGAACAATCTCATAACCCTCACTATCGGTTTCCATACGATTGACAAACGAGCGGTCAATTTTTAGCGTATCAATGGGTAACTGATGCAGGCGTCCTAACGAAGAGTATCCCGTCCCAAAATCATCAATCGATAGCTGAATGCCTAACGTCCGCAACTGATTGAGTAAAACGGTTTCTGAAGCCGTATTCTCCATAATTACGCTTTCTGTAATCTCTAATTTCAGTTGATTTCCCGAAATTCCCGTTTCTTGCAAAACCCCGTCGAGTCGTTCTAAAAGTCCCAGTTGCATCAGTTGCTGGCCGGAAATATTCACGCTCATAGTTAAATAATCGAGGTGCGGAAAGTCCTGCTGCCATTTTCGGAGTTGGTGACAGGCGGCTTGCAACACCCAACGATCGATTAAACTGATTAACCGAGCCTCCTCTGCAACCGGGATAAACTCAACAGGAGACACCCTTCCCCACGTCGGATGGTTCCAGCGGACTAAGGCTTCAAAACCGCTAATAATACCCGCTTGCAAGCAAACGATGGGCTGATAATACACTTCAAAGGCATCCTGTTCGATAGCACGCCGCAATTCAGTTTCCATCTGCAAGCGGGCGAGTAATATTTCGTGAATCTTAGGATCGAAGAGGACATGACGAGTGGAGTAAGAGGTTTTGGCTTGGTGCATCGCAGAATCTGCTGCTTGTAAATAGTCTTCTGGATGCGTATAACCTGTAGAACTTAAAGCAATGCCAATACTCACCGACGAAAAAATATCTTGATTATTGAGATGGAAGGGTAAAGAAATGGCTTGATGAATGCATTCTGTTCTGTGGGTAACTTCAGCCGTATTTTCAACGGGGTTCAACAGGATAGCAAACTGATCGGTTCCCACGCGGCTTAAGATATCGGTTGGCGATAGACACTCTCTTAAGCGTTCGGTGGCGAGGCGTAACAGTTGATTGGCGATCGCATGACCAAAGGTATACTTCACCATCTCAAAGCGGTCTAAATCTAAAAATAGCACTGCAAACAACTCCCGCTCTTCAGTCTGTTGCTTGTTAATGGCGTGTTGGAGTTGTTCGAGGAAAAAGGTGCGGTTGGGTAAACCCGTCAGTGCATCGTAGTAAGCTGAGTAACGCAGTTGATCTTCTATCTGCTTGCGATGGGTGACATCAACGCCAATATCCCAAAACGCCCAATTGGGGATGGGAAAATCGCTAGCAATACTTGACCAAGCGACAATCTTCAGGTTGCCATCTTTACAGGTAATTTGGCATTCCCAATCGCGGTAATGATGGTTGCTGTTTTGCCATTGCGCTACAATTTCGGCGCGATACTCTGGATTGGGATAGAGCAATTCTAAGGCGTTGGGGTTGCCCACAATCTCTGAAGCTAAGTATCCGGTGACTCGCTCGCATTCTCGGTTCCAGACAATGAGCGTACCTTGATTGTCAAAGGCACTCATCATCACGGGCATATTCTGCAAGACGGTTCGCAGTCGTTCTTCACTCTCGCGCAGTAGGGCTTCGGTTTGCACGCGCTGGGTAATATCTTGTCCCATCGAAACCATACCCATAACTCGACCATCGGGGGTTTTCAGAGGGGTGTTGATCCACTCGCAATGATGGTTTGACCGCTTTTGGTCAGGTTTTGATTAATGCTGTGGAGGGTTTCGCCTTGTTCGATGACGCGCTGCAAGAGGTTGTTGACGCGATCGCGCGCATCGGGAAAGATATAAAAGTCTGAGGTACGCCCCATCACTTCTTCTTTAGAGTAACCAAAGACTTGGGCGGCGGTGGGGTTCCAATCAATCACTTGCATTTGCTCGTTGCGGAGAACGCACATTGCTGGCATACAGTTAAATTGCAGTTGGAACAGTTCTTGCAGGTGTTTGGTTTGTTCGTAAAGTTGGGCGTTGAGGATGGCGGTGGTGCAGCGTTCGGCGGTGACTTGCAACAGGTGCAATTCGCGATCGCTCTGGGGATGGAGGCTGAACCAGTCCACATGCAAGACGCCCACTAAGCGATTCCCGCAGGGATCGCTTCGCGAATCGTGTTGTTGCAGGGGAACGCCAAGCATCGTCCGAATCCCGCTGCGTTTAATGAAGGGACTTTGCACTAAAGATGAGGCTTGAGCATCTGCCAGATATAGGGGTTGTCCTGTCGCCGCAATGGTTCCCGAAAAGCCTTGTCCGATGGGCAAGCGGAAGCTTTTAGGCATTTCTTCGGTAAAACCTACGCTGTCTCGGATCGATAATTCGTCTCCTTCTTTGAGTAAAATGACAGCACGATCGGCCTTCATCACTTCAAGGGTGCGTTCGAGTAAGGTTCTTAGGAGTTCTTCAAGATCCAGGATGCCAATCGTGTTGGCGGTGACGTGGCTGAGGGCGGCGAGGTCTTCTTTTTCGCGAGTGAGGGCTTCTAGCAAGTGATGGCGATCGCTAATATCGGTCATAAAGCCTTCGATACCCGCAAGTTCATCCGAGTTATAGACGCCAACGCCGCGATCCCAGACCCACTTTTCTTCACCTTGGGCGGTGACGATCCGATAGGTGAGGGTAAAGGGCGATCGCGTTTGGATGGCGGCTGCAACCGCAGCTTGGCGGAAAACGCGATCGTCGGGATGGATAATATCGAGTAAGGCGATCGCTCCTAGGAGTGCAAAATCTTCTGGGGAATAACCCGTAAGTTCGTAACAGCCAATACTGGCAAATTCTAAGGTTAAGTTGCTCTCCGACTGGCAGCGATAAACCATGCCCGGAAAGTTATTCACTAAAGTTGATAAAAATCGCTCTCGTTCAATTAGGGTTTGCTTAATTTGCTGGCGTTCGGTAATATCGTGGACAATGCCAATGACTCCGATAACTTGCCCTTTCAGGTTGCGATAGGCTGATTTGGTAGCGAGGTCAAAGTATCGCTTCCCTGCAATATAAATTTCTTCTTCATAGCAAATTGCTTGACCCGTATCAATGACTTGTAAATCATTTTCTCTTAAGGCTTGAACTACTTCTGGGGAAAATAAATCAGTATCGCGTTTGCCGATTATTTCTTCAGGACTGAGGTTGAGGCGCTTTGCCAGAGCAGAGTTGACGAGAAGATAACGCCCTTGAGAATCTTTAATAAAAATTAAGTCGCTGGTGCCTTCCAGCAAGGTTTCGAGGAGATCCGATTGAGACTTCAGCTTTCGGAAACTGTAGTTGAGCAGGTAATAAAATAAAAGGCAGCTCACGAAAACAAAGACCCAGCCTTTAATCGTTTGGAACTGGAGCAAGACCTGCATATCTTGTACTGTCCACTCTAGCAAGCGATCGGTCGCAGCAATCCAAAAGCTACTAGCCAGGGCATAGACCAAAATGACATTTCCGATGAGTCGCTGTGACAACAGGCGATCGCTGTTCATAGGTCAAATTGCCCTTGACGAGAAGCAGAAAATTTCAACAATCCATTGTATTCTGAGCTGCATTGCTCCCAATTGGCTTGCTAGTCCACTTCTTCTAAAGGTAAGCGAAGATTCTCCAGTTGGTTAAATTGTTCAAATCTCTTTGAACTTGCTAGTTCTCAGCAGCGATACCCCCCTCAAAATTCAGATTAATGAGTATTTATTGTTACATTAACCTCGCGTTAATAGCTGACCCCCCTTTCCCAGGTTCCCGTTAAGCCTCCCCTGTAAACCAAAACCGTTCTATCGGATTGGGTAGTCGGAGTCAGTAATACAGCATTTTTCAGGTTCGTGAAGTACACTTTCTTCAAAGTCCCCCTTACTAAGGGGGATCGTGCCGTTTCTCATCCAATCAAAAAACGCCCTATGAGGTTACGATCGGTGAGAAGCGTGCTTTTCCGGACTTTGCTCGTATTGCTGGCGGTGGCGAGCGGCTAATTTGATATAATCTGGGTCAGCCTTAGCGAATTGCCACTTTTGATAGAAAATTTTGGCAGATTCCGCTTTGATGGGGTCTTCTTCAATCGGCAACACAGTCTTAGAACCGGGTTGATATTTTCGCCCTGATTTGTGATTGGCATAGCGGCGAGAGCGAGTATAACCCATTTGCAAAAATTTTCGCGCCATATCCATACCCACAAAGTCGCCTTCTGCCTTATAGGTCAGAAATAAGCTATAAATCTGGTCAGCAGAGTGACGGGCAATCTCTGGGGTTTTAAATTTCCAGTAGGGCAAAATTTCACTTTTATAAGGTTCAACCAGCAAAACGCCCTGCTCGCCCCGACCAATACAATAAAGTTCTGGGTGTTGTCGAAAGTCAATTGCTTTGTAATCTAAAGAGTAATCAAATTCCTTCATATCAAACTTAAAGTTTCTCGTTTTGATCCTGCTTTTCAAGCGTGACCAAAGTCGATTGATAACAGCATCGGTCTATTGAAGGAATTGAAGCGCAATTCAGCTATAGCAAAGTGCTGAGTGCTGTAGCTTGCTTCCGCGCAGCGGTGTTAAAACCGAGTGAGTCTAAACGGTTCAATCTGTCTTAACCTTACTGAGTACAGCTATACCTCTAGTTCCCGCTATATTGAAGGACTTTAGTTCGGGTTCCCCCCTTTGTAAGGCTACCGTGCATACACATCTAGTGTAAGAATCCCAAATCTAGCAGAGATCCCCCTAAATCCCCGCGCTGACGCGCCGCTGCGCCCTTAAAAAGGGGGACTTTAACTCCGGTTCCCCCCTTTGGTAAGGGGGGGATCAAAACCTTGGAGAACAATACTAGAAGACTGATGTATGCACGGTAGAGTTTTTAGGGCGCGGGATTCATTCGCGTTTACCCACCTTAATCCAAGCTACCAATGCTTGAGTTAATCCCAAAAGCGTATATTCTTGGGCTTCAATCTCCACCCGCCCTAGTAATTGATGGCAGGTTTTGGAGGTTTGCGGCCCAATGGAGGCAAAACAGACCTTTTCTAGGGAGATATTATCCTGATTTTGGATTAACTGGCAAAAATTTCTCACCGTTTTGGAACTAGCAAACGTAATGATATCAATGGCTTGGTCTTGCAACGCCCCTAGAACTTCCCCGGAGATCCGATCCGGACAGCGCGACTCATAGGCGGGGACTTCTGTCACCATCGCCCCTTGCTGCGTAAATTCTTGGACTAACACCTCTCGTCCCCCCGTTTCAACGCGGGGAAACAACACCTGCAAGCCGCTTAACGACTCTGGAAAATGGGCGACTAGGGAATCAGCAACAAAATCAGGCGGGATAAAATCGGCTTGGATGCCTCGCTGACTTAGGCTAGCGGCTGTTTTTTGACCCACCACCGCAATTTTTAACCCCAATATTGCCTGAAAATCGAGGTGATGCTTGGCAAGACGTTCAAAGAAAGCATCCACACCATTACTAGAAGTTAAGATTAACCAATCAAACCGATCGATTTGAGCGATCGCCAAATCTAGCGCTTCCCAACTCGAAGGCGGCCCTATTTCTAACGTCGGCATTTCTAACGTTGTTGCACCTTGAGTTTGCAGCAATTGGGCAAACTCCCCCTGTTGTCCCGACGCCCGCGTAATCAGTATCGTTTTACCAGCTAGCGGTAACGTGGGGTTGTGCGTTTCAATCCCTAAATTTTGCTGACTCATTCCCCATTCTCCTCGACGCCGTACCACATCCCCAATCACCATCACCGCAGGCGAAAGCGAATCTTCCGAGAACTGCCGCGTTTGCTCCACAATATTATCTAACTCGGCCGTCCAGATTTGTTGTTTGGGCGTTCCAGCCCAGCGGATAATGGCAATGGGCGTTGAAGGCGATCGCCCTGCCTGCATCAGCGAACTCACCACCCCCGATAGCTGAGAACCCGCCATTAAGATCGCCAGCGTATCCAACCGCGCCAGCGTCGGCCAATCTAACGCCTCTAGATCGTGTCCCGTCACCACCGCAAAGCAGCGGCTATACACCGGATCGGTTAGGGGAATTCCCGCCAGTAACGGGGCTGCCAGGGCTGAAGAAATTCCCGGTACAATCTCATAGGGACATCCCGCCGCCACCAGGGAAGAAATCTCGGCATGAGTCCGACCAAAAATCAGCGGATCGCCACTTTTTAAGCGCACCACCTGTTTCCCCAGTTGGCCATATTCCACCAACAGCCGATTAATTTCCGCTTGCGGCGTACTGGGTTTTCCCCCGCGTTTCCCCACATCAAACTTCAGACAAGAGGGAGGGACAAGCTGCAACAATTGGGAATCCACTAGCGCATCGTAGACTAAAACCTCCGCCTGCGCTAATAATTGAGAAGCTCGCAGGGTGAGATAATCAACCTTACCCAACCCTGCCCCGACGAGATAAACCTTTCCCCACTGTTGCGTCATTGTCCGCCTTTTTTCCTGGTTTTTTAGCTATTTTGCCATGTTGAAGATTCTTCACCTCTCCGATATTCACATGGGCAGTGGGTTTTCCCACGGTCGCATTAATCCCGAAACCGGGTTAAATACGCGCTTAGAAGACTTTATTCAAACCCTATCGCGCTGTATCGATCGCGCTATTGAAGAACCCGTGGATCTGGTGTTATTTGGGGGCGATGCTTTCCCTGACGCCACGCCACCGCCCTACGTTCAAGAAGCCTTCGCCAGCCAGTTTCGCCGCCTCGTCGATGCCGAAATTCCCACCGTTTTACTCGTTGGAAATCACGATCAACACGCCCAAGGACAAGGCGGGGCCTCATTATGTATCTATCGGACTTTAGGGGTACCGGGATTTGTTGTGGGCGATCGCATTGAAACCCACCGCTTCCAAACCCATAACGGCCCCGTTCAGGTGATGACCCTCCCCTGGTTAACCCGATCCGCCCTATTGTCGCGTCCCGAAACCGAGAACCTTTCCCTCGCCGAAGTCAATCACCTGTTAATTGACCGCTTAAAGGTCGTTCTCGAAAGCGAAGTTCGCCGCCTCGATCCGCAAGTCCCCACCATCCTCCTCGCCCATCTGATGGCAGATAACGCCCGCTATGGGGCAGAACGGTTTCTGGCAGTGGGGAAAGGCTTTACCCTCCCCTTGTCTTTATTGGCGCGTCCCTGCTTTGATTATGTCGCCTTGGGCCACGTTCACAAGCATCAGGTATTGTGCGAGAACCCGCCAGTCGTCTATCCCGGTAGTATCGAACGGGTCGATTTTAGCGAAGAGAAGGAAGCCAAAGGCTATATCTTAGTGCATCTAGCAAAAGGGCAAACCCAGTTTGAATTTTGCCCCTTACCCGTTCGCAACTTTTATACGCTACAAGTGGATCTATCCCAATCAGACGATCCGCAAGCTACCCTACTCGCAGCCTTAGCCAAAAAAGACTTAACCGAAGCCGTTGTGCGCGTGATATATCAACTGCGATCCGATCAACTCGATCTGATCGATACCGCAGCCTTGCATCAATCTTTAAACCTTGCCCATAGCTATACCATTCAAGCTGAGTTAGTCAGCCAACTCGCCCGTCCCCGCTTACCGGAATTGGGAGTTGGACAAGGAATCGATCCGCTAGAAGCCCTCAAAACCTATTTAGAAAATCGCGAAGATTTAACCGATATTCGCACCGAACTCCTAGACGCGGCGGAAGGTCTGTTAATGGGGGAATCTTGGCAATCGACGGAGGCGGATCTAGAGGATAGTTTAGAGGATGAAGCAACTCAACTTCGCTTACTTTAGGTGAGAAATGAACAAACTTGGGTGGGTGACATTCGGCAGCCTGTTGTGTATTCTGGGAATTCCGATCGCGCCTGTTAGCAGTATGGCTCAAACCTGCGCCTCCAATTGCGGGCCGCGTCCAATTCAGTTTATCCCCGGACAGGTTATTAATTTTCAGGTGATTAACCGGACTGCCAGTTTAGTATTAATCCAACGCCCCCAGGAAACGGGTACCGTGCCTTTGCGACCCGGACAACTCCTAGAGGTGAGAGGATGGAGTGGGACAACGCCAAATTTATCTATCGTCTTCTGGGATGAAACCGCTCTGTCTTTAAAGGCGGATATCCTGAAGTTGGATGATAATACCCTGCGAGTGGAATTGCGTCCGGGGGGGCCTCCTCCAGGCGATCGCACGCTTTACATTGAAAATGATGGTCGAGTCCGCGTGTTCTAAATTATCTGCCATTGCCCATGTATGCTGATGCTCGCCGCTATACTGAACCGCGTCTTCCCAACCAACGCTGGCAAATGTATTCGGCTAACCCAACCCTCGCCCAATCTATTGCTAACACTCATCAACTTTCGCCTTTGATTGCCCAAGTTGCCATTAATCGCGGGGCAGATAGTTTAGCTAAGGCGCGAGATTATCTCAACCCGGAATTGCTAGATTTGCCGCATCCGTTGGAGGAATTTCTAGATCTAGCGTTCAGTATAGAGTTATTAGAGAGCGCGATCGCATCCGGCGAAAAAATTGCCATTTGTGGCGACTATGACGCCGACGGAATGACGAGTACCGCCCTACTTTGGCGGGCATTAGGGGCATTAGGGGCAAACATTAATTATGCTATCCCTAGCCGAATGCATGAGGGCTATGGAATTAACGTGCGGATCGTCGAAGAGTTCCACGCTGAAGGGGTGAAGCTGATCCTGACGGTGGATAATGGGATTGCGGCTTACGAACCAATTGCAAGGGCGAGGGAATTGGGCTTAAAGGTCATTGTTACCGATCACCACGATTTACCACCGAACCTACCGCCCGCCAATGCCATTTTAAACCCCAAACTTCTTCCTCAATCTTCTCCCTACTGGGGGTTAGCCGGGGTGGGGATGGCTTATGTACTGGCGGTGACGCTAGCCCAACAACTCCGCAAGGATGGGTTAATCTTGCGATCGTGCTTGGAACTGTTTACCCTGGGAACGATTGCCGATCTTGCACCGTTGAAAGGGGTGAACCGACGCTGGTTAAAACGCGGTTTAGCTAAATTACCCCAATCTCAACTAGCAGGAATACAGGCATTAATTCAGGTGTCGGGGGTAAGCGATACCCAAAAAGCGCTGAAACCGGACGATATTGGCTTCCGCTTGGGGCCTCGGATCAATGCGGTGGGGAGACTGGCCGATCCGCAAATTGTCATAGAATTGCTAACGACGGATAACCCCGGAGTGGCGTTAGAACGGGCGATGCAGTGCGAACAAATTAATAAACATCGCCAGCAACTGTGCGAGGAAATCGAACAACACGCGATCGCCTGGGTTGAAGAAAGTTTACTCGATTTGCAGGCCGAACGGGTGTTAGTAGTAGTGCAACCGGGATGGCATCATGGAGTCATTGGGATTGTTGCGTCTCGCTTGGTGGAACGTTACGGGGTTCCGGTGTTTATTGGTACCTACGAGGATGACACCCATATTCGCGGTTCTGCTCGGAGCATCCCGGAGTTTAATGTATTCGAGGCGTTACAATTTTGTAGCGATTTATTGGGTAAATTTGGCGGACATCAGGCGGCGGGTGGTTTTTCCCTCCCGGCGGAGAACTTAGAAGCCTTGCAAACCCGTCTCAGTCAGTTCGCCCATCAATGCTTGCAACCCCAACACCTGAAACCGCTGGTTAAAGTGGATGCGTTAGCCGATTTTGCGGCGATTGATGCCCAATTGTACCAGCAGATTGAGAAGCTTCAGCCCTGCGGGATTGAAAACGATTCTCCCACGTTCTGGACGCCGGATGTGCGTATCCTAGAGCAAAAGGTGGTGGGTAAAAATCATCTGAAGGTGACTTTTGCCCAAGATCGGCGCGAACAGTTGAAAATACTGAATGCGATCGCATGGCGCTGGGGTCAATATTATCCCCTGCCAACGCGTTTAGATATCGCCTACCGACTGCGCGAGAATACCTGGAATGGGAATACGAATGTGGAGTTAGAGTTAGTGGGCGCTCGTCTGCCTGAAGTCATGAGTTAATCGAGTGTTGCGGATTTTGAAGGATTTGGGCAAAATCGTCTCGCAACGGCGCGATCGCCCTTAAATGCAGAGAAGCCGCCCGCGATCGCAAACCCAACGATTCGCAAACCCGGAACGGCTCTTCCTCCCAATGTTAAAATGGCAAGCTTAACCTGTCTTAAAGATCGCCGCCGCGTGCTGCTAGCAGAAAAATCACAACAGGCCCAGCAATCACGATCAAGGCTAGCATGGTGAGTTGAGCAATAACTTCCCAGTTAACGCTGCCTACGATGTTCGTAATAAAATCCATATTTCCTCCCAAATGATCCCCAAGGATTTAAGGAAAAATCCAACTTTTTATTTTAGAGGGCAAGGGCGTCTGATTTTTAAGGTTTTTTATAAAACTCAACAAAAGTTAAGTTACAAACCGTTACAGAAGCGATCGCCATCCCATTGCCCTAGGAAAACTCTACAATGAATTGGGGCATTCGAGAAGAACTATGGCCAATTGGCACTGTGTAAAAAAATGTGGAGCTTGCTGTCATCTCGATCCGACGGATCGACCGGATCTAGAAGATTATTTAAATCCAGAGGAACTGAGCGTTTATCTCAGCTTGGTGGGTGAAGATGGCTGGTGCATCCATTTTGACCACGATACCCGCCAATGCAGTATTTATGCGGACAGACCGCGTTTTTGTCGGGTTCAACAGGATGTATTTGGCGATCTCTATGGCATTGAACCCGAAGAATTAAATGATTTTGCCATCGACTGTTGTCGCGAGCAAATTGAGGGCGTTTATGGCGATCGCTCTTTAGAGATGATCCGATTTAACCAGGAAGTGGGCATCTAAAAAAGCGATCGCCCTGACTTGTCGTTCTCAGACGGCCCCTTTTAAGCGTCGCAGCCGATCGGAAAAACTCCGCATCACTTGCAACGCAAACACGGGAGTTTCTTGAATGGCAAACAGAAACCGTTCTTCATCCAAATAAGCTAACTTACAATCGGTTTTAGCGATCGCCGTTGAAGCTCTAGAACCGGAAGGATGAACTAAGGCCCCTTCTCCAAACACATCCCCTGCTTGGATCGTTTCTATCGGAGTCCCATTCACCCATAACTCTACCTCTCCTTCTAGCACGCCGTACATATAGTCTTTTGGCCGACCTACCTCAAAAATGGTTTCCCCGGCGGCGAAGGTTTTCGGCTCAGAGCGTTGATAAATTTCGACAGTTTTTGCAGGATTTAACATAGGACCTTGCTGATTCCCCGACGATTTACATTTTAGGGGTTCATCGAAAATTTGGGTCTGAAACCCCGTCCTTCTAGGACGGCTTTACATTGGAAGTGGTAGAATGCGAGGCATGGAAAAGGCTTACAGCTATCGATTCTACCCCACACAGAATCAAGAGTCGCTACTTCGGCAGACTCTAGGATGTGTCAGGCTGGTCTACAATCGTGCCTTAGCCGAACGAACAGCCGCATGGTACGAAAGGCAGGAGAGAATCGGATACGCCCAAACCTCTTCGATGTTGACGGGGTGGAAAAAGCAAGATGACCTCCAGTTTTTGAACGAGGTGAGCTGTGTGCCATTGCAGCAAGGCTTGAGACATCTGCAAACCGCCTATACCAACTTTTTCTCAGGTCGGGCAAAATATCCCAACTTTAAAAAGAAGCGCAATGGGGGCAGTGCAGAGTTTACCAAGTCAGCTTTTAAGTGGAAAAACGGTAAAGTGTTTTTGGCGAAGTGCTTGGAACCCTTGAACATTCGATGGTCTAGACAGTTGCCGAAAGGCGTTGAACCGTCTACGGTTACAGTGAGATTGAATCCGGCCCAACAGTGGTACATCAGCTTGAGATTTGTTGACCCTAGAGAGTTGACGTTGAAGCCTGTCAATCAAGCAGTTGGGTTGGATGCTGGAATCACCAGTCTGGTCACGCTGAGTACAGGTGAAAAGGTTGCTAATCCCAAGCATTTTAATCAGCGTTACCAGCAACTGCGTCAGGCGCAAAAAGCGTTGAGCCGCAAACAGAAGGGTTCTCGAAATCGAGAGAAAGCGCGGCTGAAAGTTGCCCGGATTCAAGCTGGAATTGCTAATTCCAGAAAAGACCATTTGCACAAACTGACGACTCGGTTGATTCGTGAAAATCAAACGATTGCCATTGAGTCGTTGGTGGTGAAAAACCTGGTCAAGAATCACAAGCTTGCCCGTGCCATCAGTGATGCGGGATGGGGTGAGATGGTTCGTCAACTGGAATACAAAGTCAAGTGGTATGGTCGAGACTTGGTAAAAGTTGACTGATGGTTCCCCAGTTCTAAATGCTGCGGAAATTGCGGTCACGTTGTTGAACGATTGCCGTTGAGTGTCCGGGAGTGGGATTGTCCAAAGTGCGGGACTCACCACGACCGAGATGTAAATGCGGCTGGTAATATCTTGAGGCAGTGCGGTCTTGGGGTCTCCCCAAGTAGAACAACTGCCGTGGCTGTAGGACATACAGTGTCAGTCTGTGGAGCGACCGTAAGACCAGAAGAGAGTAAATCTTGGAAGGCAGGTGCTAAGAAGCAGAAACCTAAATCGTGAGGTTTGGGAATCACCGCACCTTTAGGTCGGTGAGGATGTCAACTAGCGTCTGTCTGTAATCTAGCGACCGCGCCAAATTCGGATCGTTCGATCCTCACCCCCGCTAACCAGCGTTTTTCGATCGGGACTGATGGCTAAAGCCCAAACCGATCCTCTATGCTCGGCGAGCGTATCTCTCATTTGACGAGTGGGAAGGTCCCACAGTTTGATAGTACCATCGCTGCTGCCACTGACTAGGGTTTGCCCGTCTGTCGTGAGGGCGAGGGCGAGAACGTAATTGGCATGAGCCGTTAAAATATCTTGGAGTTGTTCTGTCGGTAAATGCCAGATCCGGATCGTGTTATCGCTACTCCCACTCAGCAGGGTTTCGCCATCGGGTGCGATCGCCAATGCCCGAATTGCCCCTTGATGTCCCGTTAGGGTATTTTTAAGCTGGCCGGTTGCTATATCCCAGAGTTTAATGGTGCTGTCTTCGCTACCGCTGACTAGGGTTTGTCCGTCGGGAGTAATGGCAAGCGTGCGAACCCATCCGGTATGTCCAGATAAGGTATTTTTGAGTTGACCCGTTGCGATATCCCAGATTTTAATGGTTTGGTCGCTGCTACCGCTGGCTAGCGTTTGTCCATCGGGACTAAACGCCACCGCAAACACATTTCCTTGATGTCCGGTTAGGGTACGTTTGGGTTGACCTGTCCTGAGATCCCAGAGCTTAACCGTCCGGTAAGTATTCCCGCTAGCAAGCGTTTGTCCATCGGGAGTCAGCGCGATCGCTAAAACATCATCCACCAAATTTGCTTTTAAAGCTTGGGCTTGCCAATCCCAGATTTTGATAGTTTTATCTTGGGTAGCACTGACTAGGGTTTGTCCATCCGGCGCGATCGCTAAAGCAATAATGGTTCCTGTTAAATACCGATCGATCGTTGTTGCTAAACTCAGATTGCCTTCGCTAAGGGTAGGAATTGACCGCCGACTGATAGAATAGCCCCCCACAATACTCAGTACCAAAATAGTGCTTGCGATCCAGATGGGAAAGCGGCGAGGTTTAGCACTCGGAAGCCTCTGGGTAACGCCAAGCGTGGAGACTACCGGCGTAAGGGGAGGAGACGACAAATCTTTTAACACCGCCTCAGCGGAAGCATAACGGCGATCGCGATCCTTTTGCAACAGGCGGTCTAAAACCTGCACGATCTCAGAACCGATCGGCTGGCGGAGGTGATTTTTCCAGGTTTTCACCCATTCGTAGCCTTGATCTAAAAACAGATGGTGCGGATCGACCTGTGTCAGCAGGCGAAAACAAGTCACCCCTAAACTATACAAGTCGCTGGCGGGATAAGCTTCTCCTTGTTGCATTTGTTCGAGGGGTGCATAACCCAACGTCCCGATCTGCGTTCCCCCAGTCGTAAACGCTAACTGCTTAGAAGCCCCAAAGTCAATTAAGACATACTGCGCCTCTATTGCAGTCCGTTGCATAATATTGGCGGGTTTTAAGTCGCGATGGATGACTTGGCGATCGTGGATAAATTGCAAAACCGGGAGTAAACTGACCAAGAGATCGTAGATTTGGCGATCGCTCCAAGCCTGAGTTTGGACTTTATCTAACGTCTGACCTGGGATAAACTGCTGAACGAGGTAAAGCTGTTTTTGTTCTTCAAAGTAGGCGTACAGCGTGGGAATTTGCGGATGTTCGCCAAGCTGCTGTAACTGCCGCGCTTCAAGTTCAAACAGTTCTTTCGCTTTCTGTAACGCCCATGTTCCCTGAACCTTTGGCGCTAACTGCTTAATAACGCATAATTCATTTAATTTGTCAATATCTTCAGCTAAATAAGTCCGTCCAAATCCCCCTTGATTCGACAGCAGTTGCTTCACCCGATAATGCCCCCGCAACAACCCCATCGGCGTCCCGCAAGCCTGACACACCGCATTCACCTCTGGATTAACAGGATTTGGACACTCAGGATTGATGCAGCAGAGCATAGGGGAAGAGGGGAATTGGGAGTTGGGAGTTGGGAGTTGGGGAAGAGGGGAATTGGGAGTGGGAGTTAGGAGTTGGGGAAGAGGGAAGAAGGAGAATTGGGAAGGAGAGTAAATCTATTGTTCTACATATCTCTCAGCACTATTGAACCCACTCAGCACAACTGCTAACGCAGAAGCTAAAGCAACAGCAATTCTCTACTCAAGCACTCTTTTCCCACTCGGAACTCGGAACTCGG